>DATCRE010000677.1:0-3655 GCA_036569145.1 Cyclobacteriaceae bacterium | reverse complement strand
TTGTGCCAATAGGTGTTCATAAATGCATCGCCACCGTCGCGCCACGTTGGGTCATTGCCAAGGCTGGTTACACCTACGAACAGATCGACGTCGCGCATAATCTCGGAGAACACCAATGCAGGTACGTCAATCATTAAAAGGGCAACGCCATTTCTGGAAAACCTAACCTGGTCGGTAGTGATATAATTGAAGATACCCGTGGCGTTTGTTTCGGCTCCCTGCCACTCAGCGTTAACAAGAAACTGGGCTTCCATTTGCCATGAGCGCAACGTTATGTATGGTGTGTTGTGCGAGTCCCAATTGCCCATTAAGGTATAGTGCCAGCCCCGCTGGCGACAGAGTGCGGCAAACTGGTGTTGCCGAAGGATGTGTGCTGCAAAACGATTGGAGTAACTTTCTGTTCGCACTTCGGCATCGGTTAGCAGGTACACTTCGCGGTATGCCTGCTTGAAGGGCTGCACAATACTTTTTTGCTGCAAGTAATTTCGCCACAACAGAATGTCGTCTATGCTAAAGCCAATAGGATGCCACAGCTGCACACTTGTGGTGTTACTGAGCCATGTGATTTCATTCTCCAATACATCAATGATGGCATGACCATTCCAGATGCCTTGTGTTTTTTTGTCGCCATCATAAAAATGCCAGATCAATTTGCGGGCAACGATGGAGGTGAGGGGATGATCAAGAAAGAGCTCAGACCAGCTGGTGAAATTCCACGTGCGTTGATCAAGATAACTGTGTTCGAGGCGGTCTTTAATGACAGAGATCAATGAATCAATTTCCTTCGCTGTATTCTTTAACGCCTTTAATTCATTCTTGAAATTTTCTTTGACCTCGAGTGGAACGCTCTTCTGAATTTTATCTCCTTTAAGCCACTGCAGTACGCCATCTTCAACCGCATAGGAGGCGACATAATCGCCCATGGGTTGGTGAATATAACCGGAAGTGATGTTAAAATCAGGCACGGATAATTCCTGAATCTGATCTATGGCCACTCCATTTTTTTCTGCAGCAATACGAATGAATTTGTCAACTGCCTTGAGGATGGAGTTGTTCTTAATTTTTGATCGAAATTTTGAAAGTCGTGAAACGCCGTCTTTGATGGGGAGCATGGCGAAGGCGCACATACAGGCTGTACCGGTCTTAACGGAAATAGCACCGACACCTGGCTTTTTCTTATAGGCCCACGTTGCGTAGTCGTCGAGGGCGATATTAAGATTGTTGTTGTTAATGAGTCCGGTGCACCAGATCAGGCCCTTGATGGCGTCGTGGTTTTCGTTGCGCAGAAAATCAACACGATAGTCTTTTGACTTATGAATTTCCTGGAGTTTAGTTTTCAACAACGAGAGCCACTCAATCATTACCCGTGAGAACTCATCGGCGCCTATTGCTTCAATCAATGGCCTTGCTTCTTTAAGCCATTTGGCTGAAGGTTCACTTTTGCCCGCGGCTTGTTTGGAGAGTTTGAAAAGCGATCGCCACGACAGCCGCTGCTCCGGATTTAACTGTTCAAGGTAAGCTTTAGCTGCTGTGCCCCACGCGTCGTGCTTATTGACCTCAAGGTCGGAGTTGCTTTGCAGCAGGGTGTAGATTGTTTCATTAAACTTACTGTCGCGGTAGTCTGTGTTTTCTTTGGGAACGACCAAGCATTGCAAAGCTTTTTCAAGGCTTGTGCTCAGGCCACTCTTCTTGATTGCTTTGACGATTTTCGGCAGCACGGCTTCATAGAGACTCCAAAAACTGTGTCGGTAGGTCTGGTGTAAATGTTTGATTCCTTCACCGACTTTATGCAGTTTGTCGTCAGACAATGGGAGGTCATTGACGAGTTTGCCAACGAGACGGAAGCCTAGTTCTACGTTATTGTGATGTCTTTCTTCGTTTCGTGGCATAAGTGAAAAGCACCCCAGAAGGAATTGCGTTTTGCGTTCGGTTCCAGCCTTGGTTAGTGCGATATAAGTTGGCAGTTTATCGAAGGCATCGAAAAAATAGCTTGACTTTGGATGTGCCAAGGCTTCATTCACAATTTGCTGATAGATGGTGGCATCGTCTTGCTCAAGAGGAACTGGTGCATCCCTTTTAAAAAAATCCAGTATACCCATAACTAACCGCCTATTAATGGTGTGAGTTTTAAAAAGCTGACAACGGTCTCCGGTTTGAGTTGCACTTCCTGCTCGAGCGATTCTGCCTGTTTGTTATTGATAAGAATAAAGTAGCCGTTTCGCTGGAAGGCATCTAACGCAACATATACCTGTTGTTCTGGATCAATCTTTTTTCTGTTGGGTATTTTGTATCCATTCAATGTCTTTTCAGCATTAGAAGGTTGAACGAGCCCACTATAATATTCTGGTAATCTTTCATTGTAAGCGTTTACTTCATGTAAGACACGCGCTTCTATAATTTCTCTAACAGTGAGTCTGTTCGTTTCTAAGTTGATATTAATTTCGTTGAGGATTTTACCTCCACTGGTTTCGTCTTTAATGACAAGAACGGTTGATTCCATGACTGTTATTTTTTGTCTTATAAGATAGAACTGCCCCGAATAAGGTTGAGAATCACAAAGCGTGATGTTAGCATAGGGAGCAGGTATTGAATTTGCATACGTTAAGGGGTGGTAAGTTTTCAAATCTATTGAAATCAGTTTGCAATCGCAATTAGATTGTGGGGATGTACGCGATTTAGTTTCGATCAGTGAAAATAAAAAGATGCATGAAAAGCTGCAGTGCGAATGGCCACTGGTTTGCATTACAGATTTAATTGATGACAAAAAAGAAATTAGTGCTCTGTAATAGATCTACATTCGTAGCAGTGTAACCATTCCCTTGACGGCACTCCAATTGGTCGTCACATTTCAGCAAATAGTCGATAGATAATGTAATTTGTGACTATAGGATCGATTTTTCTAAACCGTTTTGCGTTAAAATATACAAAAGTACTTCTACCAGAAAAACAACAATCCAAGACATTTCACTCCATGATTTGACATTGATTTTACTTATCATTTTTTATTTCAACTAAAATTTAATGAGTATGAAAACTGTAGAGAATGTTCTTTTGGTAATGAAAGCAAACTGCGCATGGCGCAGGCAATTTTATAAATCATTTCTTTTAATTCTACTCACGGCGGTGTCAGCAGGGGTGTATGCACAAAGCAGTACGCTTGAAACAGACAAAGGACTGGAAGAAGCTATTGCATCTTACAACGCCAATGAACGCCAATCGATTTTGATTGCAAGTGAAAATCCTGCTGTGTTATCACAACTTCAAAAGTCTCAAGATCAAACTATGGATTCATTCCAGGAAATGATCAGTAGGTTTCGTCAGCAAAAGCAGGAGTGGTTTTATACTATTACACGTTATCCTGCATTGATGCATCAGTTGGCTAACCTTCCGGCAAGACAAAGCCAGGAAGACATAAAAAAATTACTACCTAATCAAGATCCTGAATTGCAGGAAGCTGCCTGGAAATTATACAGGCATGAGAAAGAGAACCTGGCAAAGCTCGACAACATCAACATGAATGCTAACAAAGAATTTGAAAATTCAACTTCTCACTTGAATGCATCGGCACAGGAAGCTTTTCGTCAGCTGCAAAACAAACCGGATGTGCTCACGCTGCTCACAAACAATATTGATCTGACCACACGATTGGGCGAGC
>DATCRE010000676.1:0-3420 GCA_036569145.1 Cyclobacteriaceae bacterium | reverse complement strand
CATACTATTAACCAGTCAGGTTAATGCTCAGAAAACATTTATTCATTGTGGCAATCTCATAGATGGAAAATCAAATGAAGTACAGGCGCAAATGACTATTGTAGTTCAGGGTAATAAAATAGTAGGTATAGAGAAAGGTTTTTCAAAACCAGGTGAGTCTGACAAGTTACTCGATCTGAGCACTAAAACGGTGCTGCCTGGTTTAATTGATATGCACGTTCATTTAGAAGGTGAGACAAATAAAGATCAGCAACTACAAGAGTTTACACTTAATGATGCAGACGTTGCTTTTCGTTCAACGGTGTATGCCAGGCAAACGCTGCTTGCCGGATTTACCACTGTTCGTGATCTGGGTGGTTCGGGTGTAAATATTTCATTGCGTAATGCTATCAATCAAGGATTGGTTGTGGGCCCCAGAATTTTTACAGCAGGCAAAGCTATTGCATCAACCGGTGGTCATGCAGATCCTACTAACGGTTATCGAAAAGATTTGATGGGTAATCCAGGACCCAATGAAGGCGTAGTCAATTCCGTTGAAGATGCTCGCCAGGCCGTGCGTCAGCGTTATAAAGAAGGTTCCGATCTCATCAAGATTACAGCTACCGGTGGTGTGTTAAGTATTGCCAAAGATGGTTCGGGTCCTCAGTTTACAGAGGAAGAAATGAAAGCCATCATTGAAACAGCTAAAGATTATGGCATGCACGTAGCTGCACATGCACATGGTGCTGAAGGTATGAAGAGAGCTGTGCTTGCCGGCATCACAACCATTGAACATGGCACCAAAATGACAGAAGAGGTTATGGATCTGATGAAACAGAAAGGTACTTTTTATGTTCCGACCATTACAGCAGGAAGATTTGTAGCAGAGAAAGCAAAAGTGCCAGGTTATTATAATGCATTGGTTGTTCCTAAAGCATTAGAGATCGGGCCGCAGATTCAGGGCACTTTCGGTAAGGCTTATAAGCGGGGAGTTAAGATTGCATTTGGTACAGATGCCGGTGTGTTTCCGCATGGCGAAAATGGAAAAGAGTTTGGTTACATGGTAGAAGCAGGTATGCCACCGATGGAAGCTATAAAATCAGCAACGGTGACTAACGCCGGCATTCTTGGAATGCTTGATAAAATAGGAACATTAGAGTCTGGTAAACTGGCTGACATTATAGCCGTTGATGAAGATCCTATTAAAAACATTCATACACTTGAGGATGTTAGGTTTGTGATGAAGGAGGGAGTTGTTATTAAGTAGTAGCTATTAGAATTTTTCACACGTACTTCCCCTGAAGGGGTGAGATTGTGAATATTTTTTTTGGAGACTTTTGTAATTGATATTCTTTCAAATCTATAACTATTAAAATCAAGCAACCATGAAAAAGTTACTCACCCTTATTCTGGCGTTTGTCAGTTTTCTTTCATTTGCACAAACCCGTTACTCAGCCAAAGATTTCTTCACAGAAAAAAATATTGTCTGGTATGGTATTGACTACTCTAAAGCAAAATTCATAGGGAGTTTCGCTCAGTTTAAAGATGCCGGTACTATTGATGGACGAGCGTTGATTGATAAGTATTTTCCAGGATGGAATGGTGTTATTCTTCACGAGCCACAAAAATATGATGTCGCCAAATTTTTAAATAAAGCTACTTCCTACAATGATCTGGCAGCAGTTACGGCAGTTAACAGCGAAACCAGTCCCGATGGTATCATGCAAGAAAATGATTACACTTTAAATGAAGGTGATATTCCGGCGATGGTAAAAAAATATAAAGGCGGTGATAAGACTGAAGGACTTGGTGCCGTGTTTATTACGGAAGCCTACAATCACTCAAAAGAAACAGCTTCTTATTATGTTGTCATTTTCGATATAGCATCAAAGCAGGTTTTGATTTCTGAAAAATATTCAGCCAAGCCGGGAGGTTTCGGTATAAAGAACTACTGGATTTCTACTGCATTGAAGACTTTCCAGCAAGTATCAGACACTTATGGCAAGTGGAAAAGAACTTATGGTGGCTAATGTCATTTAAGCCATTAACAGTACAGCCTCGTATTCTAACCTGATTACGGGGCTGTTTAATTTTTATGGTTTGATGAATGGGGCTTTTATCCGATTTAATTTAACTGAAACTACCCCTCGTCAAAACCTTAAAAATCCCTACTTTTGCAGTCCACATTTTACAGATAGACAGCGGGAATGGAAAATATTCGCAATTTTTGCATAATAGCCCATATTGATCATGGCAAAAGCACTCTGGCCGACAGGTTATTAGAGTTTACTGGTACACTCACTGACCGCCAGATGCAAGCTCAGGTGCTTGACAACATGGATCTGGAGCGTGAAAAAGGGATTACTATCAAATCGCACGCAATCCAGATGAACTATAAACTGGACGGTAAGGAATATGTCCTTAATCTGATTGACACCCCAGGCCACGTAGATTTTTCCTACGAAGTATCACGTTCCATTGCAGCTTGCGAGGGAGCGTTGCTGATTGTTGATGCCAGCCAGGGCATTGAAGCTCAAACCATCTCCAATCTTTATTTAGCATTAGAACATAACCTGGAAATTATTCCGGTTATGAATAAAATAGATTTGCCGCACGCCAACCCTGAAGGTGTGGCCGATGAAATCATAGATTTAATTGGTTGTAAACGTGAAGATATACTCTCGGCCAGTGCTAAAGAAGGTAAAGGGATAGAAGAGATTTTGAAGGCTGTAGTAAATCGCGTACCTGCACCAAAAGGCGATCCGAATGCGCCGCTTCAGGCGATGATCTTCGATTCAGTTTTTAATTCTTTCCGTGGCATCGAAGTTATCTTCAGAGTTGTTAATGGTACAATTAAAAAGAACGACAAAGTAAAATTTGTTAGTGTTGGTACTGAATATGGTGCTGACGAAATCGGAGTATTGAAGTTAGATAAATCGCCACGTAATGAAATCAGTGCAGGTAACGTTGGTTATCTCATCTCTGGTATTAAAGTAGCGAAAGAAGTTAAGGTAGGTGACACCATTACATTGGTAAGCAATCCAGGTGAAGCCATCCATGGTTTTGAAGATGTAAAGCCCATGGTATTTGCCGGTATCTACCCGGTAGAAACCAGTGAGTTTGAAGAGCTTCGTGCTTCTATGGAGAAACTTCAACTCAATGATGCTTCTTTGGTTTGGGAACCAGAAACATCAGCAGCGTTGGGCTTTGGTTTCCGATGCGGATTCCTCGGCATGCTCCACATGGAAATCATCCAGGAACGTCTAGAACGCGAATTCGGAATGACGGTAATTACAACGGTTCCGTCTGTGCAGTTTAAAGCATACTTAACCAATGGTGAAGTAGTGGATATAAACGCTCCGTCTGAAATGCCAGATCCAACTACGATGGATTACATTGAGGAGCCTTACATCAAAGCACAAATCATTACCAAGGCCGAGT
>DATCRE010000675.1:0-3615 GCA_036569145.1 Cyclobacteriaceae bacterium | reverse complement strand
ATTCGATCTTAACCTGGACATTACTCCTGATGCCTATGGTGAAATTATTATTGATGTAAAGGCTGGCGACATTATACGGGGTCGCGGCAATGGCGACTTACAATTACAACTTGATACACGTGGAGAATTTAATATGTTTGGCCAGTTTGAGTTTACAACAGGTGCTTACAATTTTACATTATACGACATCATCAATAAAGAATTTGAAATTCAACGTGGAAGCAGCATAACTTGGTATGGAGATCCTTATGCCGGCAATCTCAATGTAAATGCAATTTACAACCAGTTAGCTTCTTTCGGCCCGATTCTCAGTGATCAGACAAAAGCTAACCTGCCACAGCTGCGAAGAAAATATCCGGCGCAGGTTGTTCTCAAATTAGATGGCCCTATGTTATCGCCAAATATTAACTTTGATATCACGGCGAAAGATCTTCCCCAAAGTATTCCGGTAGACAGTGGCCCTCCTATCAGGCTTGGCTTTGAGTTCAATGCCTTCAAGAGTAAACTGGATGAGCAAGAGCTGAAACGACAAGTGTTCAGTCTTATCATATTAAAACGCTTTTCTCCTCCTGATGCATTTAATACAACGGGCTCGCTCGCCAACAGTGTGAGCGAACTATTCTCTAATCAACTTAGCAACTGGATGACACAGGTTGATCAGAATTTACAAATAGATGTCGACCTCGGAAGATTTGATCAGGAAGCTTTCAATACATTTCAACTCAGGCTCTCGTATACTTTTCTCAACGGCAGATTACGCGTAACACGCGACGGTACATTTAACAACAACACACAAACTACAAGCAGCACAACAACAAACAATTCATCCAATGTTTCAAGTATTGCAGGTGACTGGACTGTAGATTATCTGCTCACAGCGGACGGAAAGTTTAAAGTAAAGATGTACAATCGTACGAACGTCAACCCTATTATCAACACTGGAAACCAAAACACTGTGACTACGGGTGTAAGCTTATATTACACACAAAGCTTTAACGACATTGCCGATCTCTTAAGAAGCAGCAGAAACAAGCGTAAAAAAGAATTGGAAGACCAAGCCAACAAAGAAGGAATAAAAGATGAAGAAGATGGAACGTACTAGAAGCGTCGCCTTTCTGGTTATTCTTTTATTACCTTTTATTTCCAGATCACAACATGCTGATACGATAACAACTACTGCCAATAAAAAAAGATTAAGCATTCTTATTGGAGGATCATCGCTTGTTTATGGGGCATCGTTAGTTGCGCTTGGCAACCTCTGGTATAGTAACTCAAAACAACAAAGCTTTCATTTTTTTAATGATGATGCTGAATGGAAACAGATGGATAAGCTCGGGCATTTCTATTCGGCATTTTATGTAAGCTATGCGGGTTCAAGAGCTTTGCGCTGGGCTAATGTAGAACAAAATAAATCAAACCTGATAGGATCATTAACGGGCTTCCTGGTCACAGCTCCTATTGAAATACTTGATGGATTCTCCAGTGCCTATGGTGCATCCGTTGGAGATCTTGCTGCTGATGCTGGCGGGTCTGTTTTCTATTACGCACAGGCTACACTTTGGAAAGAACCAAGAATTTATCCCAAGCTTTCATTTCACACTACGCATTATGCTGCACTGAGACCGAACGTATTGGGAGACACGTGGTCAAGTGAATTGCTAAAAGATTATAACGGCCAGACACATTGGTGGTCATTTGATATGGATAAATTTATGCCCTTTCCAAAATGGCTCAACCTAGCCGTTGGCTATGGCGCGCAGGGCATGGTCTATGCACGCGATGAACAGAACCGACAGAATGGTTACAACGCTTACAGGCAATATTACTTGGCTATTGATTTTGATTTAACAAGCATTAAGACAAAATCAAAATTTGTACGATCGCTCATCTTCGTTAGTAACATGATCAAGATACCAGCGCCCACCATCGAATTTTCTAAAAAAGGAATTTCGTATTATGGATTTTACTTTTGAAAATCTTCCTTACGAGATAGCGTATTACTCTGTTAACGTCATCAAATCAAAATACATTGATCGTGTATCAGAGTCTTTATCTTTGGATGTGAGATATTGAAAGTCATTTTTCTCATAAAAACTTAATGAAGCTCGATAAGCATCAACGGTTATGTATCGACAACCGGTTCGATTATTGGTGATAAACAGTTCTTTAATATAATCCAATATCATTGTTCCTATCCCTTGTCCCTTAAAAGAGTTTGATACACCGAGACGACCAATTTTCATAGCTGGATGGCTGCTAAAACTTTTTCCTGTAGTAAGCTTGAAAAGCTTTTTCCATTGATTTCCACTATCAACATCCTGAATCATAATTTTGTCATTCAAAACGCTAAAGAAAGCTATTATCTCTTGTTCACTTTCAAGAATATATGTAACTGCTAGTAGTTTCCGCAGATAGGACTTAGAATCGTTGATCAAAAAATCATTCAAATCTGAATCGCCGCAATTGAAGAGCTTAAATTGGTAATTTTGAGTCAATCGGATTAGACTCGACCCGTCTGGGAAAGGCATTAGAACTTAGCAATAGCTTGCATCTTGGCAAAATTCTCACGAATTCTTGCCCTCTCTTTAGCATTAACGGTAGAAAGACTAGCAGCTTTCATCTTATCAATAAATGCTACAGCATCTTTACCAGTCAAAACAGGTGTTTCTTTAATAGGCTTTGCCATAGTTTTAAATACTACCACAAATTTAAGAAAGTTTCACTCAGTTTTAACTTAGTTTCATTCAATTTACTACAACATTATATCTCAAGCAAAAACGGCTCTTAAGAGATGCGGATATCTCTATTTCGCCTCAGCCAATGCCCTGATTTTTTTTACGCGATCAGGATCAACGGTACGCAGTTTAAATTCCGAACCTTCATCAGAACCCATACCGGCAATAGAAGGATTTCTAAAAACCATAGCGCTTTCGCGAAAAGCTGTCGCCGAGAAATGTATTTCTTTAGTACCTGTTTGTTTAACAATTTCGCTCACTGTATTTTCATTCACACCAGAACCTGGCATAATAGTAATACGACCATCTGCTTTTTTGATCAACTCTCCTATCAGTGTTGCACCAGCAAGAGCTTGTGCCTGTTGACCTGAAGTTAATATTCTGTCAAAGCCAACTTCAATACAATCTTCCAAAGCTTCAAACGGATCGCGTGTCATATCAAAAGCCCGATGACATGTAACTTTCAACGGTCTTGCGAGTTCAATCAGTTTTTTGCAACGCTTTTTATCTATGGTACCATCCGGGTTTACAATACCCAGCACAATGCCATCAACACTAAGTCGTTTACAAGCTTCAATGTCGTTTCTCATGGCGTGAAATTCTTCAATCGAATAATTGAAATCACCTCCACGAGGTCTGATCATAACGAATACATCTATACTGAGCAATTGACGAACTTGCTGAATCGTTCCATACGATGGCGTAGTACCTCCGTCTCCCGGATTATCACAAAGTTCAATACGATCGGCTCCACCCGTCTGTGCTTTTACAGCGGAATCAATGTTATAAGTAACAATTTCAACAGTCATTAGAAATTACTTTTAGAATCGAAAAGTTTATTGGTTGTGTTATCATGCACAGCATAAGTAAATCCTTTTTG
>DATCRE010000674.1:0-2401 GCA_036569145.1 Cyclobacteriaceae bacterium | reverse complement strand
AGAACAATTTAAAAAGCGTGTTCCACTATCGCGTGAAGAATTTCTGGAGAAAGTATATCAGCAAGAAAGACCAAGTTCATTCCTGGCGAGCTTTGCCAGATTTATATTTCAACACTTAGACAATCCGTATTGCTATAAGCTGGTTTATGACAGCTTTGCAGAGTTCTTTGAGAACAACGTGATGAAGTATGAAAATTATAAAAATCTGAAAGTACATTTCACAGGTTCAATTGCATTCTACTTCAGCGACATTCTTCGCCAGGTGGCAAACGATAAAGGAATTACTGTTAAGAACATATTAGAAGGACCTATCGCCGGACTAACATTATTCCATCAGCATGACCTTTCATGAAAGGATGGTGTGTTTGGATAATACTATTTGTTAGCAATAGCATAGTTGCACAGACGCATCAACGTTCATCAGAGATTATAGATCGTATTTCAGAAGCAACGTGTAAATGCATTAATGATGCTTTACTCAATGTTGATGATGAGGTAAAAGAGCTTGTGGGTTATGCGTTGTTAGATTCAGTCAATGGATCGCAGCATATTCAATCTTACCTGGAAAACGCAACACCTGAAAGAGCAGCAGATGTTATGCTGCAATTACAACATTTTGGTGCATTAGATTCTGAGATGAACACTTGTGTAAGTGAATCTACTGATGTTAATCAACATCTTAAATTTGAACTGGATGATCTCACCAGTGCAGAGCGTGGCATTGTGCTATCGGATTTTCAAAGTAATGAAAAAGTTATTGAACGAATCCTCAATAATCTGTTTGCTTTGGAAGGGTGTGAATTTGCTCATCAATTCATTAGGTTTGGTATAGAATTAAAAAAGCAGTGACAACAACAGAATCAACATCGCAATATGACAATCTTGAGCACATGAGTGTTCATGAATTGTTAGCCAACATTAACAATGAAGATAAGTCCGTGCCTCTTGCTATCGAAAAGGTATTGCCTGCCATCGAAAAGCTTGTTGGTATTACAACTGAAAAAATGAAAACTGGTGGACGACTGTTTTATATTGGCGCCGGTACTAGTGGCAGACTTGGTGTTGTTGATGCTTCTGAAATACCTCCAACGTATGGTGTACCACATGGTAATGTAATTGGTATTATCGCTGGTGGTGATACCGCCATTCGTAAAGCTGTTGAGAATGCCGAAGATGATACTGAGCAAGCCTGGAAAGATTTAATGGTTCATAAGATCACAAGCCAGGATGTGTTGATTGGCATTGCAGCATCTGGAAGAACACCTTACGTGATTGGTGGTGTAAAAGAAGCGAAAGCGCATGGTATAATAACTGGATGCATTACGTGCAATTCAGATTCTGAACTAGCTAAAAATGTAGACTATCCCATTGAGGTTGTAGTAGGACCTGAATTTGTTACAGGTAGCACGCGCATGAAAGCAGGCACAGCGCAGAAGCTGGTGTTGAATATGATCTCCACTACAGTAATGATCAAACTTGGTAAAGTGAAAGGCAATAAAATGGTAGACATGCAACTCACTAACAAGAAACTTGTCAATCGTGGTGCTAACATGATTATGGAAGAATTGGGAGTAAGCTATGCCGAAGCAGAGCAACTTTTACTTCAATATGGATCTGTACGTAAAGCTGTTGACAGCAGAAAGAAATAATGCAGAATGTTGTACCCTACCATAATTGGTTACGATACTATGACCCTGCTACAGATGAGCGCTCACCTTTCTTTGGAAAAGAATACAACTACGATTTATACTCAGAAACTATTTATGGTTATTACATAGATCCCGCCTGGGACGGTATTGGCTCCGAGACTCTCTACATCAAAATTCTGTTTGCTGATTATGATGCAGGGTACGTAATTATTGAATTTATGGGTGAATGGAATGATGCGATTAACAACGACATCATGACATTGAAACGGAATATCCTTGAAATTTTGAATCAGGAAGGCATCAACAAATTCATTCTTATTGGAGAACACATCCTGAATTTTCATGGCTCGGACGATAGCTACTATGAAGAATGGTTTGAAGACGTAGAAGAGGGTTGGATTGCTGCAGTTTCTTTTCCTGATTTCATTCAAGATGAATTCAGGAAATATCATATCGATCATTACATCCACATGAGTGGAACACTTCAGGTTGAGAACTGGCGAACGATGTTACCCGTTGTTTTCTATGAGTTGATCTCGGGTTTTATTCAAAGAAGACTTAACTGAACATCACTCACCAGCGCATCAATAGGCACGAGGTAATTTTTTTTTGATTTTATTTCCTTACAGATAACACGAGTACGTCTCAGCTTGCCTTTAGAAAAATATCGGCCTTGAAGTTTGAAAATACTACCTTCCGGAATTTCAGATAAGGCCACTTGTTGTTGATAATTGTGGTCATACAAACGGAAA
>DATCRE010000673.1:0-9786 GCA_036569145.1 Cyclobacteriaceae bacterium | reverse complement strand
CACCATCGTTTCTGTAGTTCTACTTGCCTCCTTCACATCGGTGTATTTTTTATATGCTGATTTCAGGCAGGAAGATTTCTATAACCGCCTGCGCGATAAATGCCTCACAACCTATAAGCTGCTCATTGAAGTTGAAGAGATTGATGATAAGCTACTCCAGATACTAGACAAGAATACACTCAACGTTGTTCAGAATGAAAAGGTACTGATCTTTGATCCACAAAATAAAATTATCTACAGCAACATAGCCGACAAGAGAATAACCTATTCTGTTGCCATGCTTGATAAAATCAGGAAGCATGGTGAAATCAGAACAACAGAAGGAGGCTCTGAAGTTTATGGAACGCTGATTCGCGAAAAGAAAGTGCATACTTATGTTGTGCTGGCATCAGCATACGATACCATCGGAAAACAAAAACTCGAGAACCTTAAATTGATCATGTCGTCAACACTGATTATCGGGTTGATGTTTACGGGTGTCATTTCATTTTTCTATGCCAGTAAAGTTGTTAATCCATTAGAAACACTTAACCTCCAGGTGCAGCGGGTAAGTGAAAATAATCTGAATGAAAAAGTTACTGTAGGAAGAGGCAATGATGAAATCAATTCGCTTGCAAGAAATTTCAATCACATGCTTGACCGCATCGAAAATGCCTTTGCTATTCAGAAAAGTTTTGTTCAGCACGCATCACATGAGTTGCGCACACCTATTGCGAGTATGATTGCTCAAACAGAATCTGCCTTATCGAAAGAGCTCAGTGTAGATAATTATAAAGCTCTCCTGAATTCATTATTGGAAGATCAGCAGGAGCTGGCAGATTTGTCTAACGCGCTGCTGTTGTTATCCAAATACGAACAGGTTGAATTTACAAAGGAGTGGCCGATGGTTCGTATAGACGAAGTTATCTATAAAAGCATCGATACCATACAAGCAATATACACAGGTCATACTATCAAGTTTGATTTTGTTCATATTCCAGAAAATGAAAATGTGTTGAGCATACCGGCACACGAAGTATTGCTCCAATCAGCCTTTCATAATTTGATTAAGAATGCATGTCAGTATTCAGATGATCAGATGATCCAGGTTCAAATGAATTTTTCAAAAGAGCAGGTTGAAATTGAAGTGAGAAATCATGGAGACACACTTGCACAAGAAGAGATTGCCCAATTATTTACACCTTTCTTTCGAGGACAGAATGCTTCTTTAAAGAAGGGGTTTGGTTTAGGCTTATCAATATGTTATCGTATTCTTACTATTCATAAAGGTACAATTGCATACACTATTCCAGCACCAAAAATCAACTGCATGCGAGTAGTGTTGCCTCGAAAGATTTAAGCTGATTTTAATCTGGTTTTTAATTCTGCCACATTGTTAAAGGTTTTCTTTGTGCAAAGTTTTGATTCCATGCGCTGGCTGTTCTTACTCGTTTTCTGCCTGCGGGCGTCATATTCTATCGGCTATGATACACTCCATATTTCGTTAGAGGAAGCTGAAGCTCGTTTTCTTAAAAACAACCTTTTATTATTAGCCGAACAATATAATGTAGAAGCACAATCCGCTCTTGTAATTCAATCAAGACTGTGGGCTAACCCACGCATCTCAGCAGAACTGAATGCATACAATCCCGCACGAAGCGAATACTTTGATGTTGGCAAGCAAGGTCAAAAAGCTTTTGCTTTTGAGCAACTCATCTATCTTGGTGGTAAACGTAAAAATCAAATCGCGTTTGCTAAACAACAATCACAACTGGCAGGTTATGAATTTGAAGATCTTTTGCGCAATCTTAAATTTCAACTGCGCAAAAGTTTTTATTCCATTTATTATGATGAACAAACATTAGAGCGTTACACCAGACAGTTGCAGTTGCTGTCATCTATCATAGCTGCTTATCAGGTGCAAAGTGAAAAAGGAAATATTCCACTGAAAGAAGTACTTCGATTAAAAGCTGTTTACTATCAGCTTAACAATGATAAGACCGAACTTATCAGCAGCATTCTTAATGAAGAGGCTACACTTCAGGTATTACTCCGTGAAGAAGTTTTTATCGAACCCGTCTCAGATTTGAAGACGCAAGATCAATATAAAGTTGACAGTCTCGATATAAACACGTTGATAACGCAGGCACTTGATTCACGACCTGATTATAAAATAGCTACGGGCGAAGTGGAGTTAGCAAATGTTAATTATCGCTTGCAAAGAAGTTTAGCAGTTCCTGATATTACATTAGGCGGAACGTATGATCAACGGGGCGGCGCTTTTGTAAATCAAAAGGGTGTTACCATGGCTATTGATCTGCCCGTGTTAAATCGAAATCAGGGTAATATAAAATACTCACAGTATATAGCACAAAGAGTTATTGTTCAACGCGATAATAAGAAGCTTGAAATCACAAGCGAGGTTCAGTCTATTGTACAAAAATTGATTCGTATCGATCAGGAGTATGCCAACATTGATAAATCATTTACAGCAGATTTTGAATCGTTAAATGAAGGTGTGATCAGAAATTTTCAAAAGCGTAATGTCAGCCTTCTTGAATTTGTTGATTTCTTTGTTTCATACAACGAAACTCTTCAGGAGTTAAATAAATTAAGAAAGACCCGTATTGAAACCTTCGAAGAATTAAATGCTTCGGTAGGAACTGAACTATTTAAGTAAGTCAAATGAAACGTATAATAAAGGCATTACTGCCAGTTCTCATCTTCATTATAGCTGTATCATGCAATCGTGATACAGATAGCTCACAGGTAACGTCAGCTTTTGTGTTGAGCGATACCATGATGAAGCGCACCAAATTTGATACTGCAAAAGTAGAGCAGATTAAGAGTGAGTTGAAGTTGTATGGAAAGGTAGTTGCCAACAACAGCAAGATGGTTCAGGTTTTTCCTATTGTTGGTGGTAATGTTGTTGCTGTTAATGTAGAGCTTGGTGATTATGTAGAGCGTGGTCAGGTGCTGGCCGTTATTCGCAGTGGTGAAGTTGCTGAGTATGAACGTGAGCGTAAGAATGCAGAGAACGAAGTAGTGGTTGCAGAAAAGAATTTACAGATAGCCCGCGACCTGTACGAGAGCAAATTGAACTCAGAGCGCGATGTGATCTCGGCGCACAATGAACTTGAAAAAGCACAATCTGAATTAAAGAGAATTAACGAAGTCTTTTCTATTTATGGTCTCACATCGGAATCCAAGTATTATGTAAAAGCGCCAATCAGTGGCTTTGTGGTGGAGAAGAGTATCAATCACGACATGCAATTGCGCCAGGATAGATCGGAGAATATTTTCACCATTGCTCAAATTGACGACATCTGGGTAATGGCCAACGTTAACGAAACGGATATTTCAAAAGTGAAGATCGGGTTTAATGCCGACATCAAAACACTCAGCTATCCCGATAAAACTTTTCATGGAAAGATCGATCGCATTTTTAATGTGTTAGATCCTGAAACAAAAACCATGAATGCGAGAGTAAGTATTGAGAACCACGATTATCTGCTCAAGCCCGAAATGAATGCCAGTGTTCTGTTGAGATATAATGAAGATGCATCGATGATCAGCATTCCGTCTTCAGCTATCATTTTTGATAAAAGCAAAAATTACGTGATGGTTTTTCATGATAAGAAAAACATTGAGACTCGCGGAGTGGAAGTCTTTAAACAGGTGGGTAATTGCACGTACATCTCAGGCGGGTTGAAAGCAGGGGAGATCGTAATCACGCAAAATCAGTTGCTTATTTACGATGCATTAAACGACTAACGCCGGAGTTTTATGAACAAATTCATTCGTAACATTATTGGCTTCTCGTTAAAGAATAAATTCTTTACATTCTTTTGGGTTGGTCTTTTAATAGCTGCCGGTGTAATCAGCTATATGAATACACCCATCGAAGCTTTTCCAGATGTTACCAACACACAAATTATTATTGTAACAGAGTGGAATGGTCGAAGCGCTGAAGAGGTAGAGCGCTTTGTTACTATGCCTATTGAAGTAGCCATGAACTCGGTGCAGCGCAAAACTAATGTGCGCTCCATCACCATGTTCGGGCTTTCAGTTATCAAAATTATTTTTGAAGATGATGTTGAAGATTTCTTCGCCCGACAACAAGTCAATAATCAATTACGAAATGTTGTACTGCCAGAAACAGTAGAACCTGATGTGCAACCTCCTTATGGACCAACAGGAGAGATCTATCGCTATACATTACAAAGCGCTTCGCGCGATACACGTGAATTGCTTACCATACAAAATTGGGTTATTGACAGGCAGTTGCGCTCGGTTGCAGGTGTTGCTGATATTGTAGCCTTTGGCGGGCAGGAAAAAATTTATGAGATCAGTGTTGATCCGGCGAAGCTTCATAAATATGACATTACACCGCTTGAAGTTTATGAGGCTGTGACCAAGAGTAATGTGAATGTTGGCGGTGATATCATTGAGAAAAACGGGCAGGCCTATGTAGTTCGTGGATTGGGTTTGTTGGATTCAAAGAAAGACATCGAACAGATTATTGTTGAGAATGTCAATGGCAATCCGGTGCTTGTGCGCAATGTTGCTGATGTAAGCGAATCAAGCGCGCCTCGTGTTGGTCAGGTTGGATTAGATGCTAATGACGACGCAGTTGAAGGTATCATTGTGATGCGCAAAGGAGAAAACCCTGGCGAAGTATTGAGCCGCGTTAAAGCTAAAATTGATGAGCTCAATGAAACAGTTCTGCCAGCCGATGTAAAGATGATTACATTTTATGATCGCGACAGGCTGATCTCATATTGTACACATACGGTATTGCACAATCTCTTTGAAGGAATAATTTTTGTAACCGTTATCGTATTTATTTTCATGGCCGACTGGCGTACAACGCTGGTTGTGTCAATCATCATTCCGCTTGCATTGCTCTTTGCTTTCTTTTGTCTTCGGTTAAAAGGCATGAGCGCCAACCTTCTTTCACTTGGTGCTGTAGACTTTGGTATTATCATTGACGGCGCGGTGGTAATGGTAGAGGGAGTCTTTGTTTCACTCGATCATCTTTCTCATAAAATCGGGATGGATAAATTTAACAGGCTATCCAAGCTTGGACTTATCAAACGATCTGGAGCTGAAATGGGTAAGGCCGTATTCTTCTCCAAGCTCATTATCATTACAGGATTGCTTCCTATTTTCTCCTTCCAGAAAGTTGAAGGTAAAATGTTTTCACCACTGGCATATACGCTTGGCTTTGCCTTGTTAGGAGCGTTGATTTTTACGCTGACACTTGTGCCACTGTTGTGTTCTATTCTCCTTAAGAAAGATGTACGCGAAAAGAATAACCCGATTGCTAACTACATTCAACGAGGTGTTACACGCGTGTTTGAATATACGTTCAGTCATAAGAAAGCAAGTTTGGCTGTGGCGTTTGTAATTCTTGTAATGACCTTGTTCTCCATGCGATGGATGGGCACAGAGTTTCTTCCTCAGCTTAATGAAGGAGCGCTTTGGGTGGAAGCAAAACTTCCAATGAGTACTTCGCTTACTGAAACGGTTAGAATGGTAAAAGTCTTGCGAAGTGAACTGGAAGGTTTTCCTGAAGTGAACGGTGTTCTCTCGCAAACAGGAAGGTCGAATGATGGCACTGACCCGAGTGGATTCTATTATGTGCAGATGCAGGTCAATCTCAAACCAAAAGAAGAGTGGACCAGAAAGATTACCGTTGACAATCTCATCGAAGAGATGGATAAGAAACTCAAGAAGTATCAGGGCATCAACTACAATTATTCACAACCTATTATTGATAATGTCGCTGAGGCGGTTGCCGGAATAAACGCATCAAACGCAGTGAAGATCTATGGTGAAAATCTTGGCAAGCTTGATGAACTTTCCAACACGGTGCTTGAAGCCATTAAAGATGTAAGAGGTATTAAAGATGCCGGTATTCTAAGAAACATCGGTCAACCTGAAATGAGCATCGTGCTCGACGAAGAAAAGATGGCGCTATATGGCATAACCGTTGCCGATGCCCAGGCTGTTATTGAAATGGCAATCGGAGGAAAAACAGCAACGCAGAAATATGAAGGTGAAAAGAAGTTTGATGTGCGTGTACGTTACAAGAAAGAATACCGGCAGAGCGAAGATGATATCAAATTGTTAATGGTTCCTTCCATTCGTGGGTATAAGGTTCCGTTGAAAGAGATTTCAACTGTACGAACAATTACAGGTCCCGCTTTTATTTATCGTGATAACAATAAACGATTTATTGGCGTGAAGTTCTCCGTGCGTGAGCGCGACCTGGGCAGCACCATTGCAGAAGCTCAACAGAAAGTTAATGCTGCTATAAAATTGCCAAAAGGCTATGCTATCTCCTGGACGGGTGAGTTCGAAAACCAGGTACGGGCATCAAAGCGACTGGCGCAGGTTGTACCCATTAGCATCATCGCCATATTCATTCTCTTGTTCATAACATTTGGTAACGCAAAAGATGCAGGCCTTGTGTTGATTAACGTTCCCTTTGCATTGATAGGAGGAATTCTCGCACTTCATATTACACGTATGAATTTCGGTATCTCGGCAGGCGTTGGTTTTATTGCGCTCTTTGGTATCTGTGTTCAGAACGGTGTAATTCTCATTTCAGAATTTAATAAAAAACTTCATGAAAGACTTCCAATAGTAGATGCTATTAAGGAAGGAGTTAAAGCCAGAATAAGACCGGTGGTTATGACAGCGGCAATGGCAGCTATTGGGTTGCTGCCAGCCGCTGTTTCATCTGGTATCGGATCAGAATCGCAGAAGCCGTTGGCTATTGTTATTATCGGGGGGCTTATAACGGCTACCATTCTTACACTGCTTATTTTTCCGATTATCTTCTGGGTATTCAATCGCCGTAAGGGTGAAGTGATCAGTTAACTTTCAATTCATTTAGGTAAAGATTAAGTGTTAAGTTTTGTCAATTCAAAAGATGTAGAATCATAAGATTTCTTACGTCAGCTATTGTACAGTCTTATAATTAGGAAGCAAACGTTTTAATTAGAGTCAATTTTACTTTAATTTAGAGTTTGTACATCCTTACTTATGAAGAATCGTGCCCTAAAATATACTGTTGGTTTTGCTGTTGTTGGTCTGATTATCACTGCGTTGGTTTTTTACGTTCAGCGAAGCACAATCAAAACCTACGATGGCAATCTTCCCTTCATTAACCTGAGCGATAATATTAAAAATCGTATAGCGGTTGGACATCTATGGCTTGAAGAAGCTATTGCAGGTGATCAGTCCATTGATGTTGAGAAAGATGTGCTGGGAAGATTCACGTCTTCAAAAGCTATTCTCCAGGCAGCGTATGATGGTAAGGAATCAGAAATCGGAACCTTTCAGGAGCCAAAAGAAGAAGATGCCAAAGTAATTCTGAAGGAAGCTATTTTTAATGTTGAAAAACTTTCTGCCATTGCACAAGAACGATGGAATCATCACAAGCAAAATAAATCAACTACAGCCAAAGTACCCGATAGCGTAGCCGTTGTAAGTAGTGCGGCCAGCGATGTTGCAGGCGCTGAACTTGATCAGTCATTTGATGCAGCCTTTGATAAAGCAGAGGCATCCATGGATCAACTCAATGCCTATTTCAGTAAGGATGTAAAGCACGATGCTGCATACCTCAATACTATATCGTGGCTATCTATTGTAATCATCGCCGGTGCATTTGGTCTTCTGGGTTTTCTTCTGTTCAGACTGCAACGCGGCAACGATAAGCTTGCCAACGATACGAAGGTGAGAATGGAAGAACGGGCAAGCGCAGACAGTCAGCTTTCAGATTTTATTGAATCAGTTTCTTCAGGTAACTACAGCGTTGATTTGGTATTAGCTGGCGATACGGAAGGTCTTACTGCGAAACTTATCACGATGCGTGATAAGTTAAAGGAGAACTCCGATAGCGAAAAGAAACGAAGCTGGTCCACAATGGGGTTAGCCCAGGTCGGTGAGATTTTGAGATCAACTTCTACGAGTGCCACAGAGTTATACGATAACATTATCAAGTTTTTGGTCAAGTATACTAAAAGCAATCAGGGTGGACTTTTCATTCTGAACGAAGATGAGGAAGATAATCAGGCATATCTTGAATTAATGGCATGTTATGCTTTTGAACGAAAGAAATATCTCACCAAAAAAATAGGACTAGGCGAAGGTCTTGTAGGTCAGTGTTACCTGGAAGGCGAGCGAATTTATTTGAAAGAAGTTCCAGGTGAATACATTTCCATAACATCGGGGTTGGGTGGCTCACAACCTAAAGCGCTTCTTCTTGTACCAATGAAGCTTAACGATAAAATTTATGGTGTTATTGAATTGGCCACCTTCAACCAATATCAGGATTTTGAGATAGAGCTTGTTGAGAAACTTGCCGAGACTATTGCATCAACTATCTCTACGGTGCGCATCAACGATAGTACGCGTATTCTGTTGGAGAAAACTCAGCAGCAGGCAGAAGAGATGAAAGCCCAGGAAGAAGAGATCCGCCAGAATATGGAAGAGCTTGAGGCAACACAGGAAGAGATGAGGAGAAAACAAACTGTGCTGGAAAAAGAGCTTGTTCAATCGCAGCAGCAGGCAGAAGCACTTCAAATACAGGAAAAGAAACTCACAGAATCGCAAGATACATTGCAGGCCATTGTTGATAACATTCCACGTGCCATTTTCTGGAAAGACAGGGATCTTCGCTTTATGGGTTGTAATAAAATCTTTGCACAGATTGCAGGTGTAAGCTCTCATCTCGACATGATTGGCAAGACCGATTTTGATATGGCCTGGAGTGCGCAGGCTGAGGCTTACAGAAAGGATGATATGGAAGTTATGAAAAGCAAAAAATCCAAGCTTGATATTGAAGAAGTAAATGTGAACAGTGAGGGCGAGGAGTCATGGGTTATGACCAGCAAGGTGCCAATCATTAATTCTAAAAACGAGGTTGTCTCCATCCTCGGTATGTTTGAAGATATTACAATCAGGAAGAAGAAAGAGGCTGATGTTGCTAAAAAGCTTGTAGAAAGGGAGAATGCCCTGAAAGAGATCCAGGAATTAAAGAGACTTCTGGAAGCAAAAGGCTGATAAAATCAACAGTGTAGCGGTTTCATAATCTGTTTGAAGCCGATAAAGGGCAAAGGCATGATGCCTGCTGACAAGGATGGTAATACCCCGATGGCGGTCATTCTAGGTGCATTTGAATTTATTTCCTATTTTTACTAAATATATTTTTTAGGCTATGATCAGAAAGAACCATTTTTTAATCTTTTTGGCCCTCCTGCTCTTTTCTTTTTCTGCCTTTTCTCAAGGTGATCGAAAGGATAAGACCGCGGTTACATACGAAGAGATCTATGATGAGCCATACTCCGTAAATAAGCTATTTGTACAATTCCAGCCTATGTATGGCGAGTTGTTTGTTGCCAACGTAAATGCAGGCTTTGGCGGCGAAGTAACGTACTACTATCAGGACAAGGCCGACTTTCATGCCCATTTCAGAAAAACGTATAGCCAGAAGTTCATCGATTTCAACCGCGACCTGGCGGAGAAAACCAGTGACCTCGATAATGGTACGCAGATATTCAACTACTACGAAATAGGAGGAACCTATCACATAAAGGACTTTGAGCAAAGCTCTAAAACAAAGATGTTCTTATACAAGAATAGCTACAGAGGTGGCAAGTGGGCAGCTCGCGTTCCATTGAATGCCGAAGTTCCCTGTAAAGTAAGAAAAGTATATGGTGCCCGTCTGGGGGCCTTACTGTGGAAGAGCACTACAAATGTCAACGCGGCTATTAAAAAACAAGGATTATCAAATAG
>DATCRE010000672.1:0-7680 GCA_036569145.1 Cyclobacteriaceae bacterium | reverse complement strand
TCAACAGTAAATCCTAAATCTTCAACTTCCTTTTTAAGGTAAGGCGCTATTCGTTTATTGCAGGTAACAATAATACGGCTCGATGTTTCAAAAACTTTCACGGGCGCAAACATACAAAATTGTAATGCGTTTCCCTTACGTCATCACTTTGAATCACATCTCTGATTGTAATTAGTCGCAATTTTCTATCTTTAAAACCTGACCTTGTATTCGGATTGGAAGTTTAGAATATATTTGAATTGCTTTTAAAATAAATACAAACCATCTCGTAACTACTACCCCATGCTATCCTGTAAATAGCATTTGACTTTGTTTAACATTTATGATGTCCTTAAAAAAGGTTTTATTCTTATTTGTCATTATAATCAGTCCGTGGCTCAGTTCTGCTCAAAAAGATTATAAACAGTTTTATACTATTGATAACCTCCTGTCAAAAGAGCTTATCAAAAGTATTTCGAAAGATGAAGAGGGTTATTTGTGGATTGCTTCTGACGATGGCATTCTGCGATATGACGGCTACCAGACTAAAATCTTTTTCAAGGAACTTCCATCTCACTATACAAAAGGATTCTTAAAAAGAAAAAATGGAAAATTCTATGTTCTTCACGACACAGGCATACTTGAAATTGTAAACCTGAACGATAGCATTTTATTTAAACCGTTAACGATCAATAATGTTGAATTCAATGAACATTTGAATTTCCCTAAATCTGCTTACGAAGACATTAACGGCAATCTATGGATAGGTGAGTTTAACACTGTGCTGCGTTACGATGACAAAGGCTTCAAGCGATTTAATCTTGGGAACGAATTTACATCGATAGACTACCATCGTACATTTTCATTTACTGAAGATGCCTTTGGCAATTTATGGGTTGCGCCGTTTAAAGGTCCTCTGCTCTATTATGACAAGCAGAAACAGGAATTCATAAAAATGAAATTGAATGTAACCCTGACTGAAGTGGGCGGCATAACCTCCGTAAAAGGTGATTATTTATTGATTGGTGGAAAAGAAGGAATTGTTAAAATTAAAATCGACAGCGATCATGAGATATTAGAAACAACATTTTTAAAATCTATTGCAGGTGTTTCAACTATCCGATGCATCAACGGTACGGATATTTATATAGGAACCTGGAAAGATGGTTTGTTCTATATGAACTTCGACAATCCTTCTGACTTTGCAAAAGTAAATGAAGTACCCATCAACGATGTATATGAATTATTTTTCGATCAGGCTAAAAACGAACTGTGGGTTGCCGGGAGTGAAAATATAGGATTGTTTAAATCTTCTATTGTTTCAACAATACATGCTGTAGGTGAAAACAGGGTTGAGTCTATCTCCTTAGATGATCAGGATCACATCTATTATTCTATTGGCAAGCAGGTGTTTTATCTTGAGAGTCTTAAAAATCCAAAACCACAAAATATTCTCACCACCACTGAAACATACTTTTCAAGAATAGACATTGATCATTCCAAACTATGGATTGGTGATGCTTTCAATAATATATTTTACTATGATATTAACTCAAAAACAACCCATACACTTTTAAAGAAACAAGATAACTATCCTGCACTTTACATCTTCCCTGATAAAAACAATAACAAATGGTTCTCCGGACTTCCCGATGGACTTGTCAGGGTTGATCGCGATAATAATCTCAAGCAATATAAAAATGTAAATCAATCCATTCTTGTCAGAGAATCACGAGGTGGTGATCTGATCTGCGGCCAGACAGGTAAAAAAGATATGCTCGTAAAATACAATGCCAGCAAGGATACTTTTCAATCACTTGCCCTTGACTTTGCATTTAACGGTCCGCCATCTATTATTCTTAATGATTTTCAATTTGATAGTCATGATAATATCTGGCTCGCCACGAACGAAGGTCTCCTGTTTATTCGATATGAAAGCGGACATTACAAAAAGGTAGAACGCATTGTCATGCAGGGATTAAACACGACGGAGCCTATTCGCGCGTTAGCTATTAACAATGATTATATCTGCTTTGCCAACTCCAACGAGTTAGTTATTTATAAAGATGGCAAGTATCTTTTATTCAATCAGGATGCAGGACTTCCTTCCAAGATTCTAAAAGAAAGAGGATTGAATTTCGACAGTCATGATAACTTATTAATAGCAACAGCAAAAGGCATGGCTGTAATTGAAAAAAATGCTATTCGATTTGAACAAACACGGGCACCGATCTTTAAAAGCCTGCTATTAAATGGAGAGCCAATCAATTCTAAAGATTCAGCACAAAGTATATTTCCGTACAAAGCAAAACTGGAAGCAGAGTTTATTTCTCTTTCCTTTCCTGCAACAAACATTCAATATCAGACAAAAATAAAAGGCATTGATTCAGAGTGGTCATCACCTTCTCTAAATCGCAATCTGAATGTTTTAGGTTTTTCTGAAGGAACATATACATTATTGGTAAGAGCGCGTGAGAATGGTAAGCTATGGAGTGCGCCACTGGCTTTTACATTTGAAGTCTCCAAGCCCTGGTATAGAACATGGTGGGCGTTATTGCTCTTTGTAGCGCTGGCCATTGTTATAGTTGTTGTTTCAACAAGCATTCATAATAACAACCTGATTCGCCAGAAGAAGACACTTCAAAAAACTGTTGAGGAGCGAACTGACGAAGTTAACCGTCAGAAAAACGAGCTCATCGAACAGCAGCAAAAGCTTATCCTGCAGAAAGAAGAAATCATTGCCAAGAATGAGGCTGTGTATAAATCACAACAGGCACTTAACGAAGCTGATATGAATTACCTGCAACTCAAAGAACGCCAGCTGCAGGAACAGATTGAACATAAGAACAAACAGATCACCACGCATGCATTGAATATTCTTCAGAAGAATGAAACCCTCACCGATCTGCGCAATCAATTGGAAGAGATTGTAAAGAACTCTCACAAAATATCAATCACCGAAATTCGCAGAACATTAAAAACAATTGATGAGAGTTTTAAACTTGATAAAGACTGGGATGACTTCAAACTTTATTTCGAACAAATTCACACAGGCTTCTATGCCAAAATGAAGGCCAGCTATCCAGACTTGACGCAACTGGAACTTCGACATTGTGCCTTGATTAGACTGAACCTAACGCTGGCAGAATGCGCGTCCATCCTCGGCATCTCACACGACAGCTTAAAAGTGTCACGAACACGTTTAAGAAAAAAACTAAATCTAGAACCAAGCCAGAGTTTGACGGATTTTATTTTGGGGCATTAGTCATTAGACATTAGTTCTTGGTCATTGGGAATTGGTCATTAGTTAAGTCATTAGTTCGCTACTCAATAACCCAATGACAAGAACGACTTACTAATGACCCAATGACTATTGACCAAGAACTAATGTCCAATGACTATTAACTAATTAACAAACCATCGTGTACATTAAACACTTTTCAAAAAGAACTACGCTTTGGTTAACGAACGATATTTTTTGAATCAACTAACTCCACCGTTAGTCATCGTTAAAAAAGTATTTTGTTTACCGTTTGTTTACCCTTGTTTACTCCAAAAAATGCATTTTAGAAGGTTTTAAGGGGGTAGTGTGACGCACACAGCCATTATACACCTGCTAACAAAATGTACCCCGGCATTCGTTGACTCCCCATTTTAGCCTGTCAATATTTGTTTCACAAACGATTTCGCAAACGGATTAAAATCTGGTGAACTGCTTAATCAATTGACACAACTAAACACTATCTAACCAAACAAAACTTATGAAGAAACATTACCGATTATTAGTGGTGGCTCTCCTGGCGTGTCTTATCGCCGGAAGTGCCAAAGCTCAGGAGGTGGTTGTTAACGGCAAGGTACTTGATGCCGCCGATGGCTCGGCACTTCCAGGAGTCAACATACTCGAAAAAGGAACAACAAATGGCGCGCTTTCAAATGGCGATGGTGAATTCACTATTAAAACTAAAAAAGGATCTGTACTGGTTCTCTCTTTTGTAGGCTACACACCACAGGAAATTACTGTTGGCGATCAGACTTCTATCAACGTTTCACTTCAGGCCGACATCACTCAGCTTTCTGAAATTGTAGTAGTAGGTTATGGTGAAGTACAGAAGAAAGATGCAACAGGAGCTGTTGCCAACATCTCAGCCAAAGATTTTAACAGAGGTGTACTCACATCTCCACAAGATTTAATGCTTGGCAAGATTGCTGGTGTTTCAATCACATCAAATAGTGGTGCACCTGGTAGCAATTCAACAATCCGCATCAGGGGTGGCTCTTCATTGTCAGCCAGTAATGATCCGTTAATCGTTATTGACGGTTTCCCTGTTGACAATGGTGCAAACAATACATCAGGCACAAACTCGTATGCTGGTGTTTCAAATCCGTTGGCTACACTAAATCCAAACGACATTGAAACTTTCACTGTATTAAAAGATGCTTCGGCTACCGCTATTTATGGCTCAAGAGCTTCTAATGGTGTTATTATCATCACTACTAAAAAAGGAAAATCTGGCAAGCCCCAATTCAGCTACAATGGAAATGTTTCTGTGAGCTCACCTATCAAATACATGGATGTATTGAATGGTGATGAGTACAGAGCGTTAGTAAAACAATTAGCAGCTACTGGCGTGTCAGGTCTTAATGCCGAAGCCGTTTCTGAATTAGGAACAGCAAACACAAACTGGCAAAAAGAAATTTACAGAAATGCAATCTCTCATGATCATAACATTAGTGCTTCTGGAACTTATAAGAGATTACCTTATAGAGTATCGTACGGTTATACTGATCAGCAAGGTATCTTAAAGACTACGGGCCTTCAGCGAAATTCATTAAACGTTAGTCTTACTCCTTCCCTATTGCAAGATCACCTCAAGTTGACAATCAACGCAAAAGGAAGTCGTGTTAACAATAACTTTGGAGAAACTGGTGCTATTGGAAATGCTATAACATTTGACCCTACAAAGCCTGTAAGAGATAGTAACTCTAAATATGGCGGATACTATTCATGGTTAAATGAAAATAACAATTACAATGGTACCGACAATCCTGTAGCACAGCTTAACCAGACCAGCAATACGTCGGTTGCCAAAAGAGTAATTGGAAACATCCAGGCTGAATATAAATTTCATTTCCTGCCTGCATTAAAATTAAACGTGAATGCGGGTCTTGATCATTCAACTAGCGATGGTCGTAACGTTGCCGGAACGAATGCCATGTTTACAAAGGTGGTTGAAGATTTAAAAAGTCCGACAACAGGAAAAGATACTACCGTTGCTACTGTAGTAGGTCGTAACAATACATATTCTGCAACAAACAAATCTGAGTTGCTAGATATTTACCTGAACTATGCCAAAGAATTTGGCGCTCATAAAATTGATTTCACTGCAGGTTATGGCTGGCAACATTTTTACAGAGAAGGTGCTTCACGAAACAGCAGCACCGATGGTTCGCGTGTTACAGTTCCTCCCCCATTTAAGAATGAAAACTTCCTGGTCTCTTTCTTCGGTCGATTAAATTATACATTAAAAGGAAAATATTTATTAACCGCTACGTTACGTGACGATGGTTCATCACGATTCGCCAAAGCAAATCGTTGGGGATTGTTCCCTGCTGTATCATTAGCCTGGAGGTTAAAAGACGAATCATTCCTGACCAATGTTGATCTCGTATCTGACTTGAAATTAAGAGCCGGTTACGGTGTTACAGGACAACAGGATCTCACTAACAACCAATATCCTTACCTCGCAGTTTATCGTGCTTCTACAGCAACAGCACAATATCAGTTTGGAAATACATTTTACACAACATTGCGCCCTGAAGCGTATGATCCTAACATCAAGTGGGAAAGCACTGCTACCTACAATCTTGGTTTGGACTTCGGATTTTTCAATGACAAGATCACAGGTTCGGTTGAGTTGTATCAACGCAAAACAAGTGACTTGTTAAACTACATCAGCGTTGCTAACGGTTCTGCCTTCTCTAATTACCTGAATACAAACGTAGGTAATCTTGAAAACAAAGGTGTTGAAATTTCATTGAGAGCAATACCAATCTCTACCAAAGATCTGACCTGGAACTTCGGATTTAACTTCACACACAACGTTAACAAAGTAACCAAGTTGTTGCTTGTTAAAGATCCAAGCTACCCTGGCGTATACTCTGGTAACGTGGGTGTAGGTGCAAACGTGCAGAACAGCCAAATCGGGTATCCTGTAAATTCATTCTATGTGTATCAGCAGATTTATAATACAAGTGGAAAACCAATTGAAGGTTTATATGTAGACCGCACAGGTCAGGGTGGTACAGTTACTAACAACGAGAATAATAAGTATCGCTATCAAAAGCCTTCAGCCAATATCCTGATGGGTGTTAACTCCAGGGTGAACTACAAGAAGTTTGATTTTTCATTCTCTGGTAGAATTAGTCTTGGCAACTATGTATATAACAACAATCTCGGATCACGCGCTTTCTATAACAGAATTTACAATCTGAATTTCTTCAGCAATGTTCCTTCTGCTATTAATGAAACAAAATTTGTAAGTCAGCAAACTTATTCTGATTACTATGTGCAGAATGCCTCATTCTTTAAGATGGATAACATGAGCTTAGGTTACAACATGGACAAGTTTTTCAGCGAAAAGATCAAAGCCCGAATAAGTTTAACCGCTCAAAATGCTTTTATCATCACCAAGTATAAAGGCATGGATCCAGAAGTTGATGGAGGAATTGATAACAACATCTACCCAAGACCACGAACATTCTTATTGGGTGTAAACTTAACTTTTTAATTCTCTAGCAATACGAATATGAAGACGACTAAAATATTTCAACTTGCCAGTATTGCAACCTGCTTTTTGCTGGCCTCTTGCGTTGGCGATTTAAACGTAACGCCAATTGACCCAAACATTACTACATCAGCAACAGTATATAATTCACCTGAAGCTTATAAAGAAGGGCTTGCTAAATTATACGCATCCTTTACACTCACTGGTCAACAAGGCCCTTCCGGCCAACCTGATGTTGGTGGTGTAGATGAAGGCTTTAGCTGTTTCATCAGATCACTCTGGAACATGCAAGAGCTAACAACAGATGAAGCTGTGTGGACATATCCTAACGATGCTAACGGAACTATTTTCAATTTGCATTATCAGACCTGGGGACCTTCAGATATTATTCCAACAGCGTTGTTTGCACGTATCATGAACGTTGTAGTTCTTTCAAATGAATACATTCGTGCAACAGCAGGAAAGACTGATGCCGACATCGTTAAGTTCAACAAAGAAGCAAGATTCTTAAGAGCACTGGCATATTTCTACGGACTCGATCTTTATGGAAGCATGCCTTTTGTAACAGAAGCCGACAAGCCTGGCGCTTTCTTACCTAAACAAATTAATAGAGCCGATTTATTCGCGTATGTAGAATCTGAGTTAAAAGCCATTGAAGATGAATTAGGAGATTCAAAATTTGAATATGGTCGCGCTGATAAAAGTACCTGCGCTATGCTATTAGCCAAGCTATATCTTAATGCTGAAGTTTATCTTGGCAAAGGCAACAAAAAATATACAGAAGCCATAACTGAATTGAATAAAGTAATTGCTGGTCCCTATACATTATCTCCAAAATACCTCAATAACTTTTTAGCGGATAATGATCAAAGCCCTGAGATTATCTTCTCTTTCAATAGCGATGCAACACATTCTC
>DATCRE010000671.1:0-5335 GCA_036569145.1 Cyclobacteriaceae bacterium | reverse complement strand
AGGTGCTGCAAATCCTAAGCATATCCCTGCTCGACAAAGAGTCGTTAAAAGACTTGCTTTCAAACCCTGTAAATCAAGATGTCAAAGAACGAAATTATAATCAGTTAAAATTTGATCTGTTTTTATAGGACGCTAGTGGTCAATAGTCAATAGTTATAAAATACTTTTGAATTAGTAAAAATCTGAAATCTGAAATCTGAAATCTGAAATCTGAAATCTGAAATCTGAAATCTGAAATCTGAAATCTGAAATCTGAAATCTGAAATCTGAAATCTTTAGCAAGATAGACTCACACGACCCAAACCTGTGTGAGTTTATTTTTTTGCTATGCTTTGATTCCATTCATAAATTTTCTCTGATACTTCCGTAAGCAAATCAGGGTCTTTCTCAAGTGCATTTCCTATTACTATTAAATCAGCTCCGGCTTCAAGAGCTGTAATGGCTTTACGAGCTGTGTTAATCCCTCCACCAATAATTAATGGAATGTTTATTGACTTACGCACCGTAGCAATCATTCGTGCACTGATTTCTTTTTCAGCTCCACTGCCAGCATCCATATAGATACTTTGAAGGCCAAGCATCTCTCCCGCCATAGCCGTACAAGCTGCGAGTGAATATTTATCATCCGGAATAGGCATCGTGTTACTGATATAAGCAACTGATGTCGTGCGTCCTGAATTGATTAGTAAGTAACCAGTGGGTATTACTTCAAGCCTCGTGTTTTTAATAACTGGCGCTGCCACTACATGCTGACCAATGAGCAGCTCAGGATTGCGACCTGATATGAGTGATAAAAAGAGAAGACCATCGGCAGAAGGATCTATCTGAATTGAATTACCAGGAAAAAGTACAACAGGTATCGTTACACTTTCTTTAATCTGCTTTACTACCAGTGACAAGTTTGTAGTTGTAACAAGGCTCCCTCCCACAAAAAAGAAATCAACACAATTTTCATTAGCCAGGTTAATAAGATGATTCAATTTTGAAGCATCCTCAACCTTATCGGGATCAACAAGAACGGCGATAGATTTCTTTCCTTCCTTGTACCGATCACATAACGTAGCCAGAATGCTCATTTGGTTTCTGTTTTCTTTTGTGCCTGACTTTCCATGTATTCAGCCAGTTTTTCTTTCGCGAGGGTCAACAAAAATACGGTGGCCTGGCTCGCTAAGGCTGTGCCAATTTGTGCTACAACGCCCGGCACTTTTACTTCTGTCTCTTCCTCAACATCATCAGCTTCCCGACTTGAAACCAATTTGATTTTGCTCGGTTTTGATTTAGATTTTTTCTTTGAGCCTGAAAACTGACGAACAAGAAAATATGAAGCGGCCAATGCTCCGCCTATAACCAACGCATTAACAATAACTTTTTGTGTACGATCGGAAATCAGTTTCGCTTCTTCTTCTAACGCCCCACGTTGCATGGCGGCCTTTTTTAGAAGCTGAGACTTCGGATCACCTGATTCAAGCAGTTCCATGTTATTTCTTCTTTACAATTTCTAATATTTTCTTTTCCAGATTTTTGCTGATGGGATCTTTTAACATCAACAACACAATGGCTATTACAAGATAGATTCCTGCCATAATAACAAAACCCATTATTGGCCCCAATGACTCTCCTATCCATAGCGCAAAAGCAATACTCAGGAATAAAATGAATATGATAAAGGAGAATGTTAAAACAAAATAAACAGAAAGCTTCGCTACCGATTTGGCAATGTCCTCACGGATTTCAAGTTTGAACAATTCAACTCTTGTCTCCAGGTATCCCGTAAGGTTATTAACAAACCCTTCAAGCTTTAAAAATTTTAAGATACTATCCTTCAGCATGATGATACGATCACTCCACGCAATATAGAAAGATTTCAGATTTCAAATTTCAAATTTCGCAGTTCTGGCGGGCAGTTGAATTACTTCTCGGTAATGGAGACAATCTTCTCAGAAGAAATCAGCGCATTGTTTTTCAGCAGCGTTTCCTTTTTCAGAATGATAGCATACGGTGCGCTAATGTAAATTCTCATCTGAATCGAATCAGCAGCCGTAGCTCCGTAGTAATCACGTTTATAAACATACACTGAATCAAACGAAAGCTCTGGGCTTAAAACAAGTTTGGGCAAAATCTCCTCAACACAAGCTTTAAATTTTCCATCCTTATTTTCACCATCCCAGCAAAATCCAGGCTTATTAAAGAGATACATCTGCTGTTTTACAAACAGGATATTATTTTTAAGAGAGACCGAATAAATCAACTCTGGCTCTTCATTTACTTCGGCATGTTCAGTAGCATATTGTAACCACTCCCCGCTTTGGTTACGCTCATTCATTCTTGAAACGATACGATAATGGTTTTTATGTTGAGTTGAATCCACCTTCTCGTAGGTAATGTCCAATGTGCGAATAGAATCCTGATTCAAATAGATTAGTGAAAATGGAATGAAAAAGAAGATCATCAGTATATAAACCAGACCTACCAGCCTGTACTGCAACGTAAGTCTTCCCAATGCATTTGATAGCTTGATAGGTACTTTACGAAGCACAGGCACAGGAAAGAAAATGAGCACTCCAATGAAATTGAAAAGAAAATGAGCAATCGCTATACTAACCGCGCTCGTTGTATTTGAGTTGAGTGTAACAGCAATGAAGGCTGTAATAGTTGTGCCCACATTTGCACCCATAATGAAAGGAGCGGCTTTGCGCAAGGGTACAATTTTCTTGGCCACAATCGGAACTACCAATGATGTAGTAATAGTGCTTGAACGAATGGCAGCTGTTATGCCCAATCCCCACATAAAAGATTTGAACTGATTCTTAAAAAAGAAACGACTAAAGCGCTCCGTTGAATTAACCAATAACAGATTAGAGATCAGTTTCCGAAAGAGAATAATGGAAACAAACAGCAGAACAAATGATAAAACCGTAAGGATAAATCCATTGCCGATCAGTTCAACCAGAAAATCAATAACAGGACTAAAGCCAGACCAAAAGTGTGATATTTTATTTTCTACCGGTGCTAAAGACGGCTTGAAAATATAGCTGGCAATCTTCTGAGATAGCGAGGACAAAAAGCCATAATAATACTCAAGCGGGAAAAGGATTATAACGGTAAGAACATTAAAAAAATGATGATACACACCAGCCGCTACAGCTCTTCTGAATTCTTTGCGTTTGTTGATGAAACCTAATGAGACAATTATGCTGGTAATGGTAGTTCCAACATTCGCCCCCATAATGATGGGCACTGCACTTTCGAGCGTGATAGCGCCAGAGGCCACTAAGGCTACTGTAAGAGAAGTCGTTGCACTGCTGCTTTGAACCATGGCCGTTACCAAAAGACCTATAAAAAGACCCGTGAAAGGGTTAGAGGTAGCCATGATAACCGATTCCGCAGCATTTTTTCCAAGATGCTGGAGCGATGATACCATTAAATCCAGTGCAAAAAGGAAAAGAATTATCATCCCCAGCACATAAAGTACATTGCGCAGGCTAATCCAGAGCTGTGGTTTGGGAGTATTTAGAGGTGCTGGTGCGGTTTCCAATTCAAAAAGTAAAGCCAGCAAAGATACATCTTCGCAACTTTGTATTATGGGCTTAACAATAACTTAATTTACGGTCAACATTTTGAAGCTGCATAGAAACCAGTTTCAGATAATGACGTTTTGACAGTAAGTTATTTTTGGTGCAGATGTTGATTATGAACAACTTCGGAAACATTTTTGAAATTCAAACAACTTAATTTATATAACTATGGGTGCTTTATTTATTGGTCTTTTCTTCATGGCGATTGGTTGGTGGGTGCAGTCGAGATTGAAAAGCAAATTTGCTCAATACTCACAAATACATCTTACAAGGGATCTGACAGGAGCTGAAATTGCCCGATTGATGTTAACCGATAACAATATCCACGATGTACAGGTAACGTGCGTAGAAGGTGAATTAACGGATCATTATAATCCGGCAAACAAAACGGTAAACCTGAGCGAGAGCGTATATCATGGTAGAAATGCGTCGGCAGCAGCAGTTGCATCACATGAATGTGGTCACGCTGTTCAGCATGCTACGGCTTACAGTATGCTTCAATTAAGATCGGCTATGGTGCCTATACAAAGCATTAGTGCGAAAGTAATCAACTTTGTATTTATGGCGATGTTCTTTGGTGCCTTCTTCGTTAAAGGCTTATTACCTGTAAGCACAGCGTTGATCATTATCATTGTATGTTACGCCGTGTTTGCATTGTTTGCCTTGATTACACTACCTGTTGAGTTCGACGCCAGCAGAAGAGCATTAGCATGGATCGAAAACAGAGGAATAGTTACCAATCAGGAGCATGACATGGCTAAAGATGCCTTGAAATGGGCTGCGATGACTTATGTAGTTGCTGCCGTGGGTGCCATTACAACGTTGCTTTACTATGTAATGATCTTCCTGGGAAGAAGAGACTAAAATCACTTTAACATCATACGAAAGCCTGGAGATTTTCTTCAGGCTTTTTTATTTGGAGAATCTTTCAGGAGGCTGTAAAATGCATGAAAATTGGTTAACTTAAACTGTATGAATTTCCAACTCACTGAAGAACAATTAGCCGTTCAGCAGGCTGCGCGTGACTTCGCTCAAACTGAATTACTACCGGGTGTTATCGAACGCGATACCCATCAAAAATTCCCCGCAGATCAGATTAAGAAAATGGGTGAGTTAGGATTTCTGGGTATGATGGTTGACCCCAAATACAATGGCGGTGGTATGGATACTATTTCTTACACACTGGCTATGGAAGAGATTTCAAAAATAGATGCCTCAGCTTCGGTATGTATGTCGGTGAACAATTCATTGGTGTGTTGGGGACTTGAGAAATTTGGTACTGAAGAACAAAAAGAAAAATACCTGAAAAAATTGGCGACTGGTGAAAAGATAGGTGCCTTCTGTTTGTCAGAACCAGAAGCAGGATCTGATGCCACAAGCCAGCGTACAACAGCTGAAGATAAAGGTGATTATTACCTGGTAAATGGGACCAAGAACTGGATTACCAACGGCAATAGTGCAAGTGTTTACCTTGTCATTGCTCAAACTGATGCAGAGAAAAAACATAAAGGCATTAATGCACTGATCATCGAGAAAGGAATGGAAGGCTTTGTTGTCGGAAAGAAAGAAGATAAAATGGGTATCCGTGGTTCTGACACACATTCACTGATGTTCAATGATGTTAAAGTTCCAAAAGCTAATCGTATTGGCGAAGAAGGTTTTGGATTTACTTTCGCGATGACAACACTTAATGGTGGTCGTATTGGTATTGCATCGCAGGCCTTAGGTATAGCTGCAGGTGCTTATGAGCTTGCGCTTAA
>DATCRE010000670.1:0-9590 GCA_036569145.1 Cyclobacteriaceae bacterium | reverse complement strand
AGCCTTTAAACATTTCGCCATGTTCATTGTTTAAAATGGTCATGCCTGCTGCATAGTAAAGAAATGTGTTGCTGAGCAGCATACTGATTTCGATGCTTTGAAAAGGTGTGCGTTCTTTAATGTTGTTAATAATATTCATGGCGAAGAACACCAGGTAGAACAGCGTTGCAAAAATAATAGCGCCCACAATCATAGAGATGTTAGTACCATCGAACCTTGCGCCTAACCACGAACCAAAAAGCAGTAATGTAAAAATGTATGCAATGATGTTAACGAGATTCCATTTTTTGTAATACGCCAGAACAAGCATACCAACATCGAGAATAAGCACATACGTAAACAGCACAACATAATTACCTTCACCCGTGCTCACCATGAAGGGCGAACCAAAGCCACCTAGTATGGCAAGGATTGCCAGCTCAATACGATCATACGCCAGTGATAATAAAATAGTGAATCCGGTAATGACCACCATCAATATAAATGCGGCTGCCTGACTAAAGAGCTGATACTCGTGAAAGGCAATGAATATCGTTAAGTATAAAATGGCAATACCACCACCTACTAATACCGAACTAAAAGCAGCAAATGTTTTACGCATGCGATGTGCTACACCAATGAGTATGCCGCCACACAAAATACCAATGAACACACGACCAATTTCATTAATCCATTCCTGGTCGATAGCATATTTAACAAAGAACCCAATACCGAGAACAAGAATCCCGATGCCAACTTTGTTAGCCAGATTTTCTCCGATGAATTTTTCTAGATCAGGATTGCGCTCGAAGAAGCCAGGCTTTGGTTTTTTATTTACGGTTTCTCTTGCAGGTTGAGGAGGTAAAGGTTCAATACGAGGTTTGGAAAATGCGTGATGAACAACTTCTTCAACGGGTTCTGGCTTAACAGGAATTTCTATTGGAGCTTTTGGCAATGGAGTTTCAGTCTTTTCAACAACAGGCTCTTTTTCTTTTGGTATGAAAGCGGGTTCTGATGTTGGCTTAACAGCAGGTTTTTCTTTTATAGATGTTGCTGCTCGCTCCTGTTCAGGCAGTGATCGTATCTTTTTTAATTCGCGAGTAAGTTCGTCGATCACTTTTTGCATCCGGTCAAGTTTGCTTGCCAGGTCGTTTTTCATTGTGATAAGCATAATCAAAATCACAATGCCCAGGATTAATAAAACTACGTCCATTCGGTTTTATGAGTAGGTAAAATTTGCCTAATCTATGGAAATTATATCAAATGAACCAAAATGGTAAGTCGTGGTCAATAGTGATTAGTTATTGGTTCTTAGTCAGTAGTAGTATTGTTCGATAGTTAATACTAATGTAAAGTTCAAAGTTTCAGGTTCAAGGTTAGCTGGCGCAAGCAACTTTGAACCTGAAACTTTGAACCTACTCAGCACGAGTTACTATTAATTGCGAACCAATTACTAAAAACTAATCGCCAATGACTAATGACCAGCCTGATGAATATTAAATAAAAAGTATCAAATTTGGCGGCAGAAATACCAAACCAAAACTATTTAAATGAAATACAATTTTTTCCCCGTCAGCATATTTCTAATTGCTGCGTTGCTTGTTGCTGGCTGTACAAAGCCAAACAAAAATTCAGATCCTATAGAAGCCAGGATCGATTCGCTTTTATCTCAAATGACATTAGAAGAAAAAGTAGGAATGATTCACGCCAGCTCTTCATTTACTTCTGGTGGCGTAAAACGATTAGGCATTCCTGAATGGACAATGTCTGATGGACCTCACGGTGTTCGCCAAGAACACGGCCGGGATTATACGCATGATGAAAATAGCAATGACTCTGCTTCTTATTTGCCTACTGGAGTTTCGTTGGCGTCAACATGGAACCCTGAGCTTGGTTATGCCTTTGGAAAAGTTCTTGGAAGTGAAGCCAACTTCAGAGGTAAAGATGTAATTCTTGGTCCTGGCATTAATATTATGCGCACGCCACTGAATGGAAGAAACTTTGAATACCTCAGCGAAGATCCATACCTCATCAGTCGTATGGCCATTGGTACTATAAAAGGAATTCAAGATCAAGGTGTAGCAGCTTGCGTAAAACATTATCTGGCCAACAATCAGGAATACGAACGCATGAAAGTTAATGTTGAAATGAGTGAACGAGTGTTGCGGGAAATCTACTTGCCTGGTTTTAAAGCAGCCGTGCAGGAGGGGGGCGTACTAACCTTAATGGGTTCTTATAATAAATTCAGAGGTCAGTATTGTGCGCATAATGAATACCTTATCAATACTGTATTAAAAGGAGAACTGGGTTTTACAGGAGCTGTTATCAGTGACTGGAGTGCAGTTCATAATTCTGAACAAGCATTGAAATACGGTACTGATGTAGAGATGGGAACAGATCTTTCCATGCTCCCAAATCCTGATTACAATAAATTCTTTATGGCTGATAGTGCTATCATTTTAGTGAAAAGCGGAAAGATAGCAGAGTCACTGATTGATGATAAAGTTCGTCGCATTCTGCGCGTCATGATTAAGACTAACATGATTGGAAAAAAACGTGCTCCAGGTTCGTTCAATACGCCCGAACATCATACCATCGCACTTAAAATTGCTGAAGAAGCCATCGTTCTTTTAAAGAATGATAACATCCTGCCACTTAAGAAAGAATCATTAAAATCCATTGCTGTTATTGGCGCTAATGCTACTCGTAAAAATGCTAGTGAAGGAGGAAGCTCACAACTCAATGCCAAGTATGAAATTACACCACTCGCAGGTTTGAAAGCTTTAGTAGGTAATAAAATTAAAATTACCAACGCCGAAGGCTATGCCATTGTTAAAGGCGGCGGTGCAGATAAAAAACTGATTGAAGAAGCTGTGAAGATTGCCAAGAGTGCGGAAGTTGCAATATACGTAGGTGGTTTTATCCATGGATATTCAGATGCATGGAGTGACAACGCTTTTGATAGTGAAGGTGTCGACAAACCTGATATGAATTTGCCTTTCGGTCAGGATGAAGTTATCGATGCTGTATTGAAAGCAAATCCAAACACTATTATTGTATTGATTGGTGGAGGTCCGGTTGATATGACGAAGTGGGTTGGTAAGGCAAAAGGAATTATCCAGGCATGGTATCCTGGTATGGAAGGTGGCAATGCACTGGCTAAAATTATTTTTGGAGATGTAACACCGTCTGGTAAACTTCCCGTTACTTTTCCCAAGAGGTTAGAAGAAAGTCCTGCACACGCCATGAATGCATATCCCGGCGACGACAAACTTAATGAAGAATACAAAGAAGGATTGCTGGTAGGCTATCGTTATTTTGATACGAAGAAAGTAGAGCCTCAGTTCGCGTTTGGGCATGGCTTGTCATATACTACTTTCTCCTATGAAAATCTTGTTGTTACAAAAGCAGAAAAAGGAGCGATAGTAAAATTAATGGTAAAGAACACTGGCACTGTTGCGGGTGGTGAAGTTGTGCAACTTTATGTTAAAGATGATAGCGCATCCGTAGAGCGTCCTGAAAAAGAACTTAAAGCTTTTGCGAAAGTATTTCTTCAGCCAGGAGAAGCGAAAGAAGTTGAATTAAAATTAAACGAAGATGCTTTTCAGTATTATGATGAAGCGAAAAAGCAATTTGTACTTGAACCAGGAAAATTCACGATACTGGTTGGAAGTTCTTCACGAGATATAAGACTAACCGGAGCAACTGAGTTCTAGAAGTTAATCAAAAAATCAAACGTAAAAAAGGCTGGCACTACGTGATGTCAGCCTTTTTTGCGATACTGATATTTTAATTTCTATAAACGAAAGCAACTTTATTTTTATACTATTCTTATATGAAGTACCTTGCCTGATGAGATGTGTTTCATGAGGCTTGTAAGAACTTTTCTTGTCTTCTGTTTAGTGCTCTTTTGCAAGAGTCTTTTCGCCCAGCCCGAATATTATAAGTTTGCGCACCTTGATGTCAATGGCGGTCTTTCGCACAACCAGGTACATGGTTTTCAAAAAGATAAAAATGGTTTTCTTTGGATTGGTACAGAGGCGGGTCTGAATCGCTTTGATGGATATACGGTACGTAAATATTTTAATGATTCACAAGATTCGACTTCAATCCGTAATAACAGTATTGTATCACTATTTCAGCTGCCCGAAGGTCACATGGGAGTCCTTACTATCGATGGACTTTCTATCTATGATCCGATAAGCGACTCCTTTATTAATGGCTCACCTTCGTACCTTAAAATCATGCAGCTTCATCCTGATTCAATCAGGAAAGTTATAAAAGATGACAATGATATATTTTGGTTCATACCGAAAACACATGGCATAATCTTGTATGATGAAAAATCGAAAGCTCACACCTACTTCAAAAATAATCCTGCTGATACAACAAGCATAGTTTCGTCTCCCATAACCTGCATTACACAGATACGCGATGGAAGTTATTGGATTGCCCACGACGATGGTACTATTGAACATGCTGTGTTATCGGACAAAAGACTGAAAGTGATTTATCGTAACTATTTACTGAAGACAGATGGGAGATTTTCGCTTAGTATAAATATCGTAGCCGACGGTGATGATGATCTGTGGATCTACATGTTGAATGACAACCGGGGTATTTATTTCTTTGATTCCAAACGAAAAACAATAGAGCATATTAACAAAGAATCATCCGGTGTTCATCTTAACACAAACATAGTATCAGCCGTAACAGTTGATAACCATGGATTGATTTGGGTGGCTACAGATCATGGCGGTATAAATTTGATCAATAAAAAATCTAAACGGGTAACCATCATTAGCCACCATGATGAAGAGCCACAAAGTCTTGCTCAAAACAGTATTACAACACTCTATCGTGATAAAGAAGGTATTATATGGATAGGCACGTATAAGCATGGCTTAAGCTACTATCACGAAAATATTATCCGGTTTCCACTATATCAGCATTATCCACTTGACTTGAAAGGATTGCCTTTTGGAGATGTAAACAGATTTGTTGAAGACAAGAAAGGTAATTTATGGATCGGCACAAATGGAGGAGGACTTATCTATTTTGATCGCCAGAAAAATACATTTAAACAATTCAAAAATAATCCCAATGATCCATCAAGCTTGAGCAGCGATGTTATCGTAAGTCTGCTGATAGATGATAATGATGTTCTTTGGATTGGCACTTACTATGGAGGATTAAATTCTTTTGATGGAAAAAAGTTTAAACGATTCATGCCCGTACCGAAAGATCCGTCAAGCATAAACAGCAGAAGTATTTGGGAAATCTTTGAAGACTCACGCCACCGCCTTTGGATTGGTACGCTTGATGGAGGACTAGAACTGATGGACAGGAAAACAAATACCTTTACACATTTCCGCAGTGGCGATGAAAACTCTGTTCAATCTGCATACATCTCGTCAATCATTGAAGATAAAAAAGGAAATCTGTGGTTTGGTACCGGGCGAGGTATTGATATCCTGATGCACGAAACCAGCAGATTTGTTCATTATGAAAATGAAAAGAAAAATTCTAAAAGTTTAAGTAGCAATACTATCCTCGATCTAAAAGAGAGTTCAGATGGCAGGATTTGGGTTGCCACACTCACTGGCCTGAACTTGTTTGATACAAAAACCAAAACCTTCACTTTATTCAGAGAGTCAGACGGCTTGCCAAGCAATACCGTGCTTACCATTCAGGAAGACAGTCAACGAAATCTTTGGCTTGGAACGGCAAATGGTCTTTCGAAAATGACGTTGAGTAAGAAGGGCAATCAAAACAAATATGTATTTCAGAATTTTGATGAAGCGGATGGATTGCAGGGAAAACAATTCAATGAAAATGCTTCACTTAAAACAAGGAGTAATGAATTGATTTTTGGGGGTTCGAATGGATTCAACATATTCAGGCCAGAGTTATTGAGTGTTAATAAAAATCCACCTCAAATTGTTTTAACAGATTTTCAATTGTTTACCAAAAGCGTTAAGCCTGGTGAAAAAATTGATGGACGTATCATTCTCAGTAAATCTATTGTTAGTAGCGATGAAGTTGTATTGCCCGCAAATGAAAATGTATTTACGATCGAATTTGCTGCATTGAATTTTCTTCACCCCGAGAAAAACGATTACGAGTATAAGCTTGAAGGTTTCAGCACAGACTGGCTCACTGCCGATAGTAAATCACGTAAGATTACCTTTACCAACCTTAACCCTGGCGACTATGTATTTCATGTGAAGGCGGCTAACAATGATGGCATCTGGAATGAAAAAGGAGCGAGTTTAAAAATTACAGTGTTACCGCCATTCTGGAAAACAAACATAGCGTTTGGTGTTTATGTTCTATTTATTATCGGAGCACTTCTTATTACCAGAAAGTTGATTCAGCAACGTGAGCAGATGAAATTTGTTATCCGACAAGAGCGACAGGAAGCTCTGCGAATGCATGAACTCGATATGATGAAAATTAAATTCTTCACCAACGTAAGTCACGAGTTCAGAACACCCTTAACGCTCATCCTTACACCACTTGAAAAATTGTTAAAACAGGCTCCTGATCGGGATCATCAAAATCAATTCCTCCTTATTCAACGTAATGCAAAGCGACTACTCAACCTGGTGAACCAGTTGCTTGATTTTCGTAAAATGGAAGTTCAGGAATTGAAGTTTAATCCATCAGAAGGAGACATCATTGCATTTCTTAATGAAACCGTTTCTTCTTTCAGCGATCTGTCTGAGAAGAAACATATTCAACTCCAGTTTGAATCGTCAGTAGCGTCATTAGAAACACTTTTTGATCAGGATAAGCTTGAGAAAATTCTTTTTAACTTATTATCAAACGCATTTAAGTTTACTCCCGATCATGGCTCTGTTTCCGTTAAGGTTACCCTGTTAGATGGTAATGAAGAGAAACATCTGCAGATAAAAGTGAAAGACACTGGTATTGGAATTTCGTCGGAGAAACAGGAGAGAGTTTTTGAACGATTCTTTCAAAATGAACTTCCTAAAAGCATGGTTAACCAGGGCAGCGGCATAGGGTTATCCATCACAAAAGAATTTGTGCGAATTATGAACGGCACAATAACCGTTGAAAGTGAGTTAGAAAAAGGAAGCACATTCACGGTTGATCTTCCGGTGAAAGAAGTGTTTTCAAGTACAAGTACACATGAAGCAACTGAAACCGTTTCAACAGCGTTATCGAATGGAATTGAGGAGCATGTAAGTGGAAGAATAGTAACATCTGATGATAAAAAACCAATCTTGTTATTAGTAGAAGATAACGAAGATTTCAGATTTTACCTGAAAGATAACCTGAGAGATTCATATCACGTGATTGAGGCAAAGGACGGGCTCGATGGATGGCATAAAATTATTGAATACTTACCGGATTTGATGGTAAGCGATGTTATGATGCCTCACATGAATGGCATTGAGTTAACACGTAAAGTAAAGTCTGATAAGCGGGTTTCACATATACCAATCATCTTGCTAACAGCACGTACTGCTGAAGAACAAAAGCTTGAAGGATTTGAAGCTGGTACGGATGAGTATTTAACGAAACCTTTCAATTTTGAAATCCTGGTATCGCGTATCAGAAATCTGATTCTTCAGCGGGAAAAATTTCAGAAATCTTTTTCAAAACAGCTTGATGTAAAAGCAAGTGAACTAAACATCACATCAGTTGATGAAAAATTTATAAAAGATGCTATTCGTTGTGTAGAAGAACACATTGAATCCACGGAGTTCTCCGTTGAAGACCTTAGCCGTGAATTGGCTATCAGTCGTGCGCACCTTTACAAAAAAATACATGCACTTACAGGTAAATCTCCACTTGAGTTTATGCGCGTAATCCGATTGCAACAGGCTGCCCAATTATTAGAGCGCAGTCAGCTTACAGTGGCAGAGGTAGCCTATAAAGTAGGATTTAATAACCCAAAATATTTTGCCCGCTATTTTAAAGATGAGTTTGGCATGTTGCCATCGATGTATGCGGCGTCGAAGAGGGAAAGCAAAATATAAGTCAGCATTCCCAAACAAGTATGTTAGAGGGGTATAAAAACTCTTAATTGTAAGTACTTCGGAGTAATTTCATAAATAAAGACAAATGAAACCCTCATACGATCAATTTTAACTCCCTCAACGTCCTTCCATTGTTTTACTTTTATTGCTGACCTCGATAATAATGTCACTCAATAAAATAAAACGAAAAACCACTATTCTGCTCATCATAGAAGTTACACTCTATTTAATTATAGCAATGTCTATTATTGCTATGATGGTAACTTTTTAATTTACATTTCAAATCTTGTTTTGCGTGCCGGCCCTGTCTGTTGGGTTAGCTATGTCCGGTCATTATTTCTCCTTTAACCATGCCGATCAATGATATCAGAACTAATGTGCTGATTTCAAAATTTTGCTTTTGTATCAATTTTATACAGTCTTAAAAGACAATTTATACACTTCGCAGACACTGGAACCTCTTGGTTTAGACAATTACATACCCAATCAGCGACTATTTGGCCTATATCTTTACGCATACGATTGCAGAAAATTTCTGCCGTCAACCTTTAATGTGAATCTAAAATTTGTGGGAATGAGATTACTAGTACTAGCGAACATTGTTTTTTTAGCAACCCTTTTTTCTTGTAGCCAGAAGCTGAGCTACGATAAGCTTGACGATGGTGTCATCGTCCATGTGAAAGGAGTTCAGGCCAGGCAAATCCGGCTTGAGGTGATATCTGAAAATATTATCCATGTTCAGGCCACGCCAGAGGATTCCTTTTCAACAGAGAAGAGCCTTGTTGTTTTGCCTGAGAGCAAACAGCCTACCAATTGGAAATTAATTGAACATGACAAAGATGTTGTGGTAGCAACGCCAGCCCTTCATGCTATGGTATCCTTGCTTACAGGCGAAGTAAGCTTTACCGATACCCTTGGAAATCCGATACTCCGCGAGAAACAAGGCGGCGGAAAATATTTTGAGAGCGCCAAGGTTGAAGAACTTTCCTGTTATCATGTTCGCCAGGTGTTTGAGTCGCCAGATGATGAAGCCTTTTATGGATTAGGCGGCCATCAAAACGGCCAGATGAATTACAAGGGGCAGGATGTTGAACTGGCACAACACAATATAGTAGACGTTATTCCATTTTTATATTCCAGCAAAAACTACGGTATCCTGTGGGATAATTACTCGATCAGCAAATTTGGTGATCCACGTGATTACCTGCCGCTGAATTCACTAAAACTTTTCGCAGCCGATGGCAAAGAAGGAGGCTTAACAGCCAGTTATTATGCAGGCGAAAAAGTAGTTAAAAATAATGTTGAAGATAAAATTGATTACGAATTTCTGGAAACACCCCAGGTTGACAGCTTTCCAAAAAATATTACCAAAGTAGTTTGGGAAGGCTCCTTCACATCCGAAGCAGAAGGGCAACATAAATTTTTAGTTTATGCTTCAAGTTATTTTAAAGTATGGGTTGATGATAACCTCATCATGGATAAATGGCGTCAGAACTGGAATCCATGGTCGAACAAATTTAGTGTAGATGTAAAGAAAGGCGAGAAGCACAAACTTAAAATTGAATGGATTCCTAATGGCGGATACCTGGCCGTAAAACATCT
>DATCRE010000669.1:0-10877 GCA_036569145.1 Cyclobacteriaceae bacterium | reverse complement strand
TAGTGGAGTCAATTACATACAGAGAATTCTTAGGTCGGCTGTCCGGATAATAACCATCCCAATACGACTTTAAAGCAAAATATATACGCTCAAAGACAACACTATCTCGTTTGGCATTCGCTTCTGAGAAAGTGCTTCTTGCAGGAAAAAACTTGATGTCACAACTTTGTAATCTACCTTCTAAAGCGCGCATACCAGTAACCACTTCCCGTAAGGAATGGCAATGTCCATAACAGGAGAATAGCATAGTAACTAAATGATGCCAGGTATTGAATCGCTTATAATAAAAATCAGAACCAGACTTTTGAATACAATCTATTACAAGACTTTTAGGAAGGAGCTTTACTAATTGAGCAAAGGTTGGCTGTCCGGTAAAATGAGTACTTTTGTTCATGGTAAATTTGTTGTGGTAAACTAATCTACCATGAAAAAAGCAAGGTCAGTGATGGCCTTGCTTCATTTTTTTGATTTTTTTACCGGACAGTAATAACTTTGAACTTTGAATTTATTTAACTTGATCGGACAATAAAAAAAGCAAGACCATGGCTGATCTTGCTTCTTGTGATTGATAATGTTTGCTAAATTATCAGATTGCCTCTGGCCCCGATTCGCCAGTTCTTAGTCTTACAACTTCATCCAATGTTAAGACAAAGATTTTTCCGCTACCAATAAGTCCGTCGGCATTAGCGCTTGTTGCTTTTAATATGGTGTTGCACGTAATGTCTTTGAAGTCATCGTTTACAGCAATTTCCAACCTGATATTAGGCACGAGGTTAGGAATAACCTTCTGGCCTCTGTAAATCTCTTCGGTTTGCTGTGTTCTGCCATGACCAGAAACGTGGCTCACGGTAATTCTGGAAATGCCTGCGTTGATAAGTGCTTCGCGCACCTGGTCAAGCTGGTTTTCACGTATGATTGCTATTATTAATTTCATCAGTTCATTAGTTAGGGTTGGTCATTCCGTAGCCGCGTTCGCCATGATAGAAGTTATCAAGACCTTTCATTTCTGCTTCTTCGGTAGAACGTAACTTAATAAATTTATTCAACACAAACAGAATAATAAACGTACCGATTGCAGCGTAAGCAATGGCAATACCAACAGCGGTTGCCTGTACACCAAATTGTTGAAGTGAAGTCCATCCACCTTCAGTTTTCGCTGCAGCATCAGCCATCCAGCTCTTGCGAATGAAAAACGACAGGAGCAGAGCGCCTACAATTCCACCAACACCGTGAACACCAAAGGCATCCAACGTATCATCATAGCCAAGTTTGTTTTTCAGCATAATGGCAAGATAACACACTATGGTAGCTACAACACCAAGAGCTATGGCACCAACGGGCTGCACTACGCCAGCGGCTGGTGTGATGGCAACTAAACCGGCAAGCACACCAGAAGCAAAACCAATAGCCGTTGCTTTTCCCTGGTGAATACCTTCAATAATTATCCACGCAATAGCACCGGCTGCTGCTGCAATTTGTGTTACTGCTAAAGCCTGGGCAGTTTGTAATCCGCTTGAGATACTGCTGCCGGCGTTGAAGCCGAACCATCCAACCCAAAGCAGACCCGCACCAATTAATGTCATCACCAGGTTGTTCGGACGCATCGGTAAATGCGGATGTGATTTTCGTCCACCTAAAAATAATGCAGCCACTAAACCACTCACCCCGGCAGAAATGTGTACAACCGTTCCTCCAGCAAAGTCGATAGCACCTTTAGCACCGAGGTTAAACAGGAAACCATCTTCGGCCCAAACCCAGTGACACAACGGGTTATAAACAAGGAGGCCCCATACGGCGATGAATATGCAATAAGCTTTAAAGTTAACACGTTCAGCAAAAGCGCCTGCAATCAGGGCAGGAGTGATAATGGCGAATTTGGCCTGAAACATAGAGAATATGTACTCAGGTACTCCGTAGGCAAGAATGTTTTCATCAATGCCATTTAGCATCACAAAGTCTGGATTCCACCCAAACCATCCGCCGAAGATATTCTTTCCGAAGGCCATGCTATAACCGCAGATCACCCAGAGAATGGTCATGATACCCATGGCGGCAAAGCTGTGCATCATAGTGCCCAGAACATTTTTTGTTCTCACAAGACCTCCATAAAACATGGCGAGTCCCGGAACCATAAGGAGTACGAGCGTTGTCGATGTCAACATCCAGGATGTTGCACCAGAATCTAATGGGGGAGCATCCGCCGCCAGCACACTTGTTGCCGGAAGCAGGAAAAGCGCACCCATGGTTAATAGGAAGCGTAATTTATTTTTCATCAGTTTGTTAGGATAGGTTGATATTGAGCGCGAAGATAACGTTAGACAAGAGTTTTTCAATATGATAGGTTAAAATTGATCCTCATTGCCGATTTTAAATAGTTCTGAAAATAATTATGGATTGAATTCAGATCACGAAAATGTATATTTGTCTTCACTCTTAGCCAGCCGATTTTTGGTGTTGCGAGGTGTTGATTGATTGAACCTGTATATGATTTTGTGAGACTAAAAATTGTATTCAAAATTCAACCTCAAGTATTTGTGTACGATGATATTTGACATAGTCTTGGAGCTTTAATAATCTTGAGTAACAGACTATGTAGAGTTTATGATCGTTATTGAGTCGATCTCAAGGTTAAACCTATAGGATGATTAACAGATTTGAATTAATTTTAACGTTTAAAAGTCAGATTGTGAATGGCTTATATTTTTTTGGGAGCATAATGAGTACAAACCGCTTAACCTTAACCTTCTGAATCGTCTTTTTGCTATACTAGTAGTTTTGCTCCTAATCGGCATCGCGCCGTCAGCATTCGCTCAATATGAAAATGAGAGTGATGCTACTATTCCCTTAGATAAATTCTATATCAAACGACAAGGCTCCGGAGGCTTACGCAGAATTCTTACCAAGTTACATTGGGGACTCAGTACCGGTTATGGGCATTCAACACTGAAGCACAAGCTTGATGGTTTTAGTATTCTCCAAAATCCGGATTCGGCAGTAAGAATTTTTAGCAATGCAGATCCATCAAAGGCGTATGCTAACTGGTTCAATAATGCCGTGCCTGTTGATGTGGGCAATTCGGCCAGCGCGCCGGGTAGTACAGTAATCTCATCTCAAACATCCAAGATAGGTTTTAAGAGCAAAGCTTTTAGTATTCCTTTTAAAGCTACCGTTCATTATGAATTTAACCGGTATCGTATAGGTGGAGGATACTCTATTGAGTACATGCGCATCGGTCCCTTTGCACCCATTTCTCACGGCGATAAAATTCATGGTTTTGCTCCACAGGTTTCAAGTTTATGGATGAAGCATTACTTCGGAATGCTTGGCGGCATGGTGTATCGATACGAACAATATGATCTTGTAGTAGATGCAAACATTGGAGGTTATAAACTTGGTGGTGGCTTTAATAATGGCCTGATCAAAAAAGGTATTTACTTTAATTTGGGGGTAACAGCAGAGCGTGAGATGTCAGAGTATTTCCGTGTCTTTGTAAGACCATCCTATGAGATAAAAAGTTACACATTAAATATGCCCGATGCGGGGCATAGCATCAAGCACAGGTTTAATGCCTACTATATAAACATCGGTGCCACGTATAGAATACCTGAACTTCGCCGTTGCTTTTTGAAAGATTGTCATGCACAGTTAAACCATGCTCATGGCAACAAAGAATACCGAAGCAGAAGACACCCGATCTACAAAAAACAGAATCCGCACTACGGCGAAAACTATCCTGTCATTCTGAAATATAAGGGTAAGAACAAGAAGAAATTGAATCCTTATTAAAACTTCAAAAGCCATTTGCTTTAAAGTCTGAACTTAATCGATTTAGAGGTCAATTTACTTGAAACTTTGATCTTAAAAGTTTGAACTTTTACTATCTTGCACGGCATTTAAAATAGCTCAATCCAGCTAAAAAAGGTAGTACATGGCAGATGAAAGTAGTGGCCTGACCCCAGGCAGACAAAGTATTATTCCAATCAATATTGAAGATGAGATGCGCGGTGCCTATATCGATTACTCGATGTCGGTTATTGTATCGCGGGCACTTCCTGATGTAAGAGACGGTTTAAAACCAGTTCACCGTCGAGTGCTGTATGGTATGCTCGATCTCGGTGTAAATTATAACAAGCCTTATAAGAAATCTGCCAGAATTGTAGGGGAGGTTCTTGGTAAGTATCACCCTCATGGTGATGCATCGGTATACGATACCATGGTGCGTATGGCACAAGACTGGTCTCTTCGCTACACCTTGGTAGATGGCCAGGGTAACTTCGGTTCTATCGACGGCGATTCACCTGCAGCCATGCGTTACACGGAAGCAAGACTGAAAAGAATTGCTGAAGAAATGCTGGCCGACATCAACAAGGAAACGGTTGACTTTCAACCCAACTTTGATGACTCGTTAACTGAGCCCACCGTTTTGCCAGGAAAGATGCCTAACCTGTTGGTCAATGGATCATCAGGGATTGCAGTAGGTATGGCTACCAACATGGCTCCTCATAATTTGAGTGAAGTGATTGACGGTATCACTGCTTATATCGACAATCACGACATCTCCATTGAAGACCTGATGAAGCATATCACCGCTCCTGATTTTCCTACAGGTGCAATCATCTACGGATACAACGGCGTTCGCGAAGCTTTTAAAACGGGCCGTGGCCGTATTGTAGTTCGCGCAAAAGCTGAGATCGTAACATCAGACAAAGGCAAAGACCAGATTATCGTAACCGAGATTCCCTACATGGTGAACAAGGCGATGATGATCGAGAAAACGGCAGCGCTGATTAACGAAAAGAGAATCGAAGGCATCTCGGATATACGCGATGAATCAGATCGTGATGGTTATCGCATTGTGTATGATCTGAAACGCGATGCTATTCCGAATATCGTACTAAATAACTTATACAAATATACACAGCTACAATCATCCTTCGGTGTAAACAACGTTGCCCTGGTAAAAGGTCGTCCGTTGACACTTAATCTGAAGGACATGATTAAGTACTTCGTTGAGCACCGTCACGAAGTAGTCGTCAGAAGAACCAAGTTTGAATTAGCTGAAGCGGAGAAACGCGCTCACATCCTGGAAGGTTACTTGATTGCTCTTGATAACCTTGACGAAGTTATTTCACTGATCCGTAACTCAAAAGATCCGGATGAAGCAAAGATCGGATTGATTACACGCTTCGGATTATCAGAGATACAATCCAAAGCTATTCTCGAAATGCGTCTTCAGCGTTTAACAGGACTTGAACGCGATAAGATTCAGGCTGAGTATAAAGAAGTAATGGAGCTCATCGCCAGACTTAAAGAGATATTAGCAAATGAATCTGTACGCATGCAAATCATTAAAGATGAGCTTACAGATTTAAAAGATCGCTATGGCGATGCCCGACGCACAGCGATCGTGCATAGTGATGATGACATCACGGTTGAAGATATGATTCCTAATGAAGAATTGGTGATCACAATCTCAAATCAGGGTTACGTTAAGCGAACATTCTTGTCAGAATATCGCACACAAGGAAGAGGCGGCGTAGGTTCACGCGGTGTTTCTACGAAGGAAGACGATTTTACAGAGCACTTGTTCATTGCACAGGCTCACAACTATCTTTTAATCTTTACCGATATGGGTAAAGTATATTGGAAGAAAGCCTATGAAATTCCGGAAGGTAACAAAGTATCGAAGGGCAGAGCCATACAGAACCTGATCAACATTGAGCCAGGCGATAATGTAAGAGCTATCATTACAGTGAAAGATCTGCAGGATGAAGATTACATCAACAATAACTTTGTAATTCTTTGTACTGAGAGAGGTATCATCAAGAAGACTTCGCTTGAAGCGTACTCAAGACCACGCCAGGGAGGTATTAACGCTATCACCATTCACGAAGGCGACCGTCTTTTAAATGCATCGCTTACCAATGGATCAAACCATATTATCATAGCCAAGAGCGAAGGTAAAGCTGTACACTTCAATGAGTCAGATGTGCGCCCTATGGGTAGAACAGCTGCCGGTGTGCGCGGTGTTACATTAGATTCAATAGCCGATGTTGTTATTGGTATGGTATGTATAGCGCGTGAAGATGCTAACCTGTTGGTAGTTTCTGAGAATGGGTATGGAAAACGTTCCCCAATTGATGACTACCGCATCACAAAACGTGGCGGGAAGGGGATTAAAACTCTCAATATTACAGATAAAACTGGCAAGCTTGTTGCCATCAAGGAAGTCATTGATGACGATGAGCTAATGATCATCAACAGATCAGGCATAACTATTCGCATAAGAGTAAGTGAATTGCGCGTTATGGGAAGAGCAACGCAAGGTGTTAGGCTTATCAAATTAAGTGAAGATGATAGAATCTCTTCCGTAGAAAAGATCCAGAAAATAGAAGGCGTAGCAGCAGAGACAACAACACCGATCACGAGCATCGAACAGGATATTGTGTTGGATGAGACTGCTGATGACACGTCGATTGATGATAGTGTTGAGGAGGATGACGATTCATTAGATGATAGCAACGAGAATAATGAAATAGATACAAATCAACCAGAACAATAAACCATACTTACAATGAAAAGAATTACACTTTTGGTTCTAATGATGGCATCAGCAGTAGCCTATGCTCAAAAACCTGAGAAGCCTAATTTAAATAAAGCTTTAAAATCACTTCAGGAAGGTAAACTCGCTGAAGCAAAAGCCAATATTGATCTTGCAACAACCTATGAAAAAACCATGAACGATGGCAAGACATGGTATTATCGCGGATTGATTTATGCAGCGCTTGACACTACAAAAAAAGAAGAATTTAAAAGCCTTGCCACAGACCCATTGAAGACAGCAATGGAATCATTTGCCAAAGCTGATGAATTAGAAAAAGGTGGAAAAGAGTATTATATAAATGCTCCTAATAGCATCGTTCCTATTACCAAGACACAACAACTAGAAGGCCTTGCTAATTTCTATCTTGATAAATCAATCAAGATATTTCAGGATGGCGAAGATTACCCTGGCGCTATAACCTGGGGACAGAAGTCAGCTGAGGTATTTGAGAAGATGTCGAAATATCCAAATGACACACTTGCCTATTATGTAATGGGTCTTGCTGGTCAGAATGCGGAACAGTATGATGTGGCCATTGAGAGTCTGAATAAGTTTTTTACCAGAGGTGGTAAATCAAAAGATGCTTATTTGATTCTGTATCAAATCTACAGCGGGCCAAAGCAAGACAAGCTTAAAGCATTAGAGATTGTGAGAAAAGGTAAAGAGAAATTACCTAACAATACTGATTTTCCTAAGTTAGAGATTGGTCTTCTGATAGACCTTGATCGTGTAGCAGAAGCTAAAGGAGGTCTTGAGGAAACTGTTAAGAAGGATCCTGGAAATAAGATATTACATTTCTATCTTGGTTATGTTAATAGCAAGCTTGAGAAGTGGGACGATGCTAAAGCAAATTTTGAGACTGCATTGAAAATCGATCCTCAATATTTTGAAGCACAATATTATTTAGCTCAGGTATACTTCATCGATGCGGTTAAGGTTAAAAAAGAAATGGATAACCTTGGCATATCAGCTGCTGACAAGAAAAGAAAGATTGAGTTGGATAAGGTTGTTGTAGATAAATATAAAATAGCTGTTCCGTATTGGGAGAAAGCAGAGCAACTGAAGCCAGACGATCTTGATGTGTTAGATAAACTGAGCGCCCTCTACTATTATTTAGGTGAAGATGCTAAGATTGAAAGAATCTCAAAGAAGAAGAAATTACTAGGTGCAGAATAAGCACTAGAATCTTTCATATGAAAGGCTGGTTGATTTATTTCAATCAGCCTTTTTTATTTCCTTTATTTTCGTGTTACGCAGATTGAGGAATTATATGCGCAAATTCAAATGCCTTAAACCAGATCGTGGGTTTACTTTTGGTTAATAAAAGAATCTCAACGAAATACATAATGATGACTATTGGTGTCGACTTAGGAGGAACAAACATTCGAGCAGGCATAAGTAAAGATGGTTTAATCACACATCGCCTTCATTCTACATTAAAAGAAAAAGAATCACTTTCCAATACATTAGGACAGGTTATCGATATCATCAAACCATTAATTGAACCTGCTGTGGAAGGCATTGGTATTGCAGTACCATCCGTTGTAGATACTGACAAAGGCATTGTTTATAATGTAGTGAACATTCCTTCGTGGGAGCGTGTAGAATTAAAAGACATTCTTCAGGATGCATTTAAAGTTCCTGTTCAGGTTGATAATGATGCGAACTGTTTTGTATTGGGCGAGCAACTTTTTGGTGTAGCAAAAGATGCCAGATCAATAGTTGGAGTTGTGTTAGGTACAGGCATAGGTTCCGGAATTATAATTGAGAGCAAGTTGTACACAGGAAACAATAGTGGTGCAGGAGAAATTGGCTACCTGCCATATCTCGATAAGAATATTGAACACTATTGTAGCAGCACTTTTTTTAGCGAGGTAAAAAACACCACAGCATTTGAAGCACATCGTCAGGCATTAAGTGGCGATGTACAGGCTATTGCTTTGTGGCATGAATTCGGAATTCATTTGGGTAACGCAGTTAAGGCAGTACTTTATACGTATGATCCGGAAGTTATTGTGTTTGGTGGTTCGATCACAAAAGCATATCCTTTTTTTTATGAGTCAATGTGGAATTCGTTGAATGATTTTATCTATCCTCAGTCTATTAAACGACTAAAAATTGTACAATCAAAAGACGATAACATTACACTACTGGGTGCAGGATCTTTATTAGGAAAAAGAAGTTAATCGTTGTTTAAAGTAATAAGTATAGACAAATCGTGATTATGAAAATGACTTTAGTAAGCGTACTCAATAGTGTCTCAGGTTATTTAGCTACTGTACTTATTTGTATTGGATTAACTTCATGCTCTGATTCTAAGTCAACACCTACAGGAAAAATACTCCTTCATGATAACTGGCGTATTCAGCAGTCAATCAAAATCGCGAAAAAAGGAGAGGAAGTATCTTCGACTCTTGAGGTGTCAAGTTGGTATGAGGCAACTGTTCCATCAACCGTTATGGGAACACTCACAAAAAACGGATTGTACAAAAATATTTTTTTAGGTGATGCTATAAAGAATGTAGACAAAACCCAATTCGATAGCTCGTGGTGGTATAGAAATGAGTTTACACTTTCTTCACTTGCTAAAGGTCAACGTGCCATTCTTCATTTTGATGGTGTAAGTTATTATGCCAACATCTGGTTAAATGGAAAATTGATTGCTTCTAAAGATAGCATCTTTGGTTCCTTCCGTCAGTTTAGTTTTGATATAACAAGCTTAATTAATAAGGAAAAAAACATTCTGGCCGTTGAAGTATTCAGGCAACGGCCGGGTGATTTTGGTATTGGCTTTGTTGACTGGAATCCAAGACCACCAGACGAAAGCATGGGTCTGTGGCGAGAAGTTTATATAAACATTGTTGGTACTGTAGAATTGCAGCATACAAGTGTAGAGTCGAAAGTGAATACAGAAACACTTCGAGAAGCATCACTCACCGTCAGAACTGAAGTAGTTAATTACACGAATGAAATTGTAAACGGAATGCTGAAAGGATCTATTGATTCAATTCAATTCGAACATGCTGTTCATCTTTTGCCGCATGAAACAAAAGAAGTTTTTATTACAGAGAAACAAGTGCCTGCACTTCATATAAAAAATCCAAGACTGTGGTGGTGTAGTGGTTTAGGTAATCCTGATTTGTATAAACTTAAATTAAGCTTCGAAGAAAATAATACGCTGAGTGATAGCACAACGACAACTTTTGGAATTCGTGAAGTCAGTGACTTTGTGACAGATGAAGGTTATCGTGGCTTTACACTGAATGGAAAGAAAGTGCTGATAAAAGGCGGAGGCTGGACAGATGATATTTTTCTTCGTGATACAAAAGAATCAAATGAAATACAGGTTCAATATGTGAAGCACATGAATTTGAATACCATCAGGCTTGAAAGTGTATGGGGCAATAATCAAAGCCTTTACGACTTGTGCGATAAGTACGGTATAATGATAATGACCGGCTGGACATGTCAATGGGAATGGGAGAATTATGTTGGCAAGCCTTGTGATGATTTCGGTGGAATTCAAACTGAAGCTGAAATGAATCTTATGGTTGAGTCATTGGATAATCAGGTAAAATGGTTGCGTGCTCATCCCAGTGTCATCTCCTGGTTTGTTGGCAGTGATAAGCTTCCCAAGCCTGAATTAGAAACGCGTTATAAAAATCTTCTTTCAGGTATTGATAACAGACCGTATGTAGCAGCCGCAGCCAATATAAAAAGCACTGTAAGCGGTACAACAGGCGTGAAGATGAATGGACCGTATGAGTACGAAGGACCTAACTACTGGTACATTGATAAAGAGCATGGCGGTGCCTTTGGATTTAATACCGAGACAGGCCCTGGTCCACAAATCCCTGCTAAAGAAACAATTCTTAAGATGATTCCGCAGGATAAACTCTGGCCCATCAATAATATGTACAGTTATCACTGCACCACCGCCGAAGAAGCCTTTAATAAACTTGATGTGTTTAATGAAGCAGTAGATTCACGTTTTGGAAAGTCAAATAATCTTGATGAATACATTTTAAAATCAAACGCTGTACAGTATGAAGCAATGCGTGGTATGTTTGAAGCGTTTCATGTTAATCAATCGAAGACAACGGGTGTTGTACAATGGATGTTGAACTCAGCATGGCCATCTTTCTACTGGCATCTGTATGATTACTATTTACTGCCAACATCAGCGTACTATGCAGTGAAGAAAGCTAATGAACCTTTACAGTTAATGTATAACTATGGCGATCATGGAGTTTATATCGTTAATGAGTTGAAC
>DATCRE010000668.1:0-4299 GCA_036569145.1 Cyclobacteriaceae bacterium | reverse complement strand
CGTATATCACCCAGCAACACATCCCAGAATTCAATGATCCTTCCTTGTATTTGTGTTTTTTTACGGTCTACATAAATGGTGATGTCTTTCTTGGTAGTGTCTTTGTATTTCAGGCCATCATCAGACTCGCCTTCAAATCGTTGGTATATAGTGACCACACCAACGTAGCGACCATCGGGTTGTTTTTCCAGATCGCTGATATAGTGAATGTCGTACCACTGAATGTTTACGCGATCATAGTTAAGAGCCATTAATCGTTCGAAGTACTTACGCACTTTGTAGTAATTCACTTCTTTTCTATTCAACGATGAAACACCCATTTCACTTCCAGGGGCAAAGAGTTCTTCAGCCCTGTCCATTACGCGAGTGGCTTCGGAGAAAGCAGTTTTCTTATTGCCAATAATGCTGATGTATTTACTTAGATCTCTTACCTTCTCTAATGCAAGAGAGTCAATGGCTTGTTTTCTCTCAGGACTTACATTATCGGATGATTGAGCAGATAATGTGCTGGTAATCGCCAGGCCAAGCATGAACAAAAGACTGTATTTATAGATAATCTTGAACATTGAAACAATATTTAAAGTGAAAGCTGAAACGTTGAACCTTGAATTTTTAATTCTTCTTTAATTCCAATTCTGTAATCTTGCCTTCGTCATTTGTTTTAAGGCTTGAAATGGAATTGATATTCTTCTTCTGGTCTTTCAGGTAATTGAGATAATCTTTAATAGTTGTAGGCTTGTCATAATCTTTTATACCGCCGGAGTCATTAATTACAATAAGAACTGGAGTTTCAGGAGAAGCAAATAGTGTAAGGGCTTCGTTTATGCTGGTGTTTGCTGAAGTTACGTTGCCTGAACTTGCAATAGAACTAAAATATTGAGTGAGCTTTGCAGCAGGCGTGCTTGTTTTACTTTCTTTTAAACGCTGCTCTGCTTCCCATTTTGCTTTTTCTTCTTCAGCTCTTTTTGCTTGCTCATCGGCCTTTTGTTTTTGTTCAGCTGCTTCACGTTCAATTCTGGCTTTCTCCGCTGCTGCGTTAGAAGCTTCCATTGCTTTCTTATGACTCTTACAACCGAATGCACTTATTAAAACCAGAACCAGCACAATAAGCCTGGATGAATTTCTCTTGTTTAACACCATTTTCTATCTGTTAATTTTTTACGCTGATGTTATAGAAAAGAGTGTGCCACTCACTAATACATACCTGATGTATTATTAAGAAATGATTGAATACATGACAAACTATATTAAAATATGAATGCCTATGCGAGCAGAATTCTACAGTATGTGGAATTCTTTTCTCAAAGAATTGTGCTACAGTAGCAATGAAAATTTAGCTGTGATAGAACTATTTCTGCCAGAGAATTTAAGCATGAAGGAATCTAAATCAACTATTAATACGGAATCTTGATGACAAAGGTAGATCCCTTGCCTGGAGTGGACTCTAATCTGATAGTGCCAGAGAGTTTGGATATCGTTTCTTTTACAATGTATAAACCTAAACCTGAGCCTTTGGATTTTTCATTGGCTCTGAAAAACATTTCGAAAACTTTGTTCTGATATTCGGGAGCAATGCCTTGACCGTTATCTTCAATGCGCAGATAAAAGCCTTTGCCATTTACCTGATGACGAAGCTTAATGAATTTTTCTTCTTTTTTATGATCATGATAACGAATGGCATTTGAAATCAGGTTACTCATAATAGTAACGAGTCTTCCTTTGTCGGCCATTACTTCAATGTGATCCGGTATATCTACAACAAATTTTATGTATTGTGCTTCTGGTGCAAATTTCAGGGTCTCCCAGATTTCGGTAGACAGCTGATGAAGGTTTATTGCTTCGCGTTGAATGTCTAATCTGTTATTCCTGGAATAATCTGTTATGTCTTTGATGAATTTATCAAGTGAATGTATACGCTCTTTCATCATGCCGAGATAACGACTAACTTCTTCTGGTGAAGAGCTTTTTCCTGCTATATCAATCAACCCGAGAACAGAAGCAAGAGGTGCACGTAAGTCGTGTGAAGTGCTGTATACAAATCTGTCCAGTTCTTCATTGGTTTTTGTTAACAGCCTGTTGTTCGATACCAATTGCAATGCACTATAATGATTTAGACTTATCATTAAGTAAATAGCCATAACAGATGCGGGCAGAGCGGCAGTGAAATTCACAACAACATTAAATAACAAGACATCATCAGAGTACTCACGTTTTGGTAAAATGCTGAAGTCAATAAAGTAAGCCAGGATAAAAAGTGCGTACGTGAAAACGGCAAATAATATGGAAAGAAGTCGTTGCCGATAGCTGAACACAGCAAATGCTGCGATAGAAGTGCTGATAAAAAATATAAAGGCTCCTGTCTTTGGTGACTCACTGGAGGCAAACAAATAAACAGCTATGTTCATTGTAGGCAACAGGAAATAATTGGCCCGGCAATGTCTGCCCTGCCGATGTAATATTATCGACCAAATGAGAATCAGGATAACAATTCCAAAAACAAACAGTGATGTTGCAGGTGCATATTTGGTCTGAATAATATTGATAAAGCTATAAAGCATGCACAATAAAATTCCGATCAGCGCATACTGACCAGATAGCATTACTTGCTTATACTCTCCATGCGACTCAATGAAGTTACCGTTGCCAATAATTAAATTCCGGATGGCTTTTTGCACCAACATACTAATTGCTTAACAAGGCAAAGGTATCAGCTAACTTTTCCACGGAGAGTCTGTTTCCTTCCGCTAAGCCATGCGTGCATGTTTTCATTTAAAAAAGAAAAAACCTTTGTATTGATGGTGCTGGTATGATCGCCGAAATATCTTTTTTCAAGATAGAATAAAATAAAATGCGGTCATTTTAGAATCGGGCCAAACGGCATAATGTAAGTCTCTTGTCAGAAATTGTTTTGAAACTAAAGCTTCTTAGCTCTTTCCCAATAAATATCCATTTCGGCCAAACTCATCTCTCCCATTTTTTTGCCGTCTTTAGCCGACTCGGCTTCCAGGTATTGGAACCGCTTAATAAATTTTTTGTTGGTGCGTTCTAGTGCTTCTTCAGGATCGATGTCGATAAACCGTGCGTAGTTAACTAATGAAAATAACAAATCGCCAAACTCTGCCATAGCTTTTTCTTTATGTATTGCCTCGTTTGATTCTGTGTTAAATTCTTTTTTGAACTCCTGCATTTCTTCTTCTACCTTCTCCCATACTTGTTCCTTTTTCTCCCAGTCGAAACCAACGCCACGGGCTTTGTCTTGAATACGAATAGCTTTAACCAACGCTGGCAACGATTTAGGTACACCTTCTAATACAGACTTATTGCCTTGCTTAAGTTTTATTTTTTCCCAATTGGCTTTCACGGTTTCTTCATCATCAGCAACAACATCAGCATAAATATGTGGATGCCTGATGATGAGCTTTTCACAAAGTGAATTCATTACATCAGCAACATCAAAAGCTTTTACTTCAGATGCAATGCGTGAGTAAAAGACAAGGTGCAGCATAATATCGCCGATTTCTTTTTTTACTTCCTGAATATCACCTTCCAGGATAGCATCAGAAAGTTCATACGTTTCTTCGATGGTAAGATGACGTAAACTTTCCAATGTCTGCTTTTTATCCCATGGACAATTTTCCCGAAGCTCATCCATAACAGTTAACAATCTATCAAAGGCCTGAAGTTTTGCCTGACGATTAAGATCTGGGGAAGAAAGATTTTTTTTCATAATATATAAGTCATAAGCTATTAGTCATTTGTCATTAGTCGATCAATCAAGTAGTCATTAGCATCTGACTCTAATGACCAATGACTAAGAACTATTTGACAAGGTGTGAACTTTTTTGAAATGATCGTAATTTTAATTTGACATTTTCATTCGGCTTGTGAGAGTTTAGTATAGCAATAAAAAATTTAATATGGTATGGACTCTTTCATTCTCACATTGGTTAAACTTCTTAACTTTGCCGACCTTAAAGTTTTTAACGATAATTCAGTGGCATTAATTAAATCAATATCAGGAATAAGAGGAACTATTGGTGGTGCGCCCGGCGACAATCTCACACCAGTTGACGTTGTAAAATTTGCAGCGGCGTATGGAACAGTTCTCAAAAAGAAGAAAGGAACGATTCGTGTTGTTATTGGGCGCGATGCCCGCATTTCAGGTGAGATGGTAAGTTCACTCGTAACATCAACCTTGCGCGGTCTTGGTATTGATGTTATTGATCTTGGGCTTTCAACTACGCCTACGGTAGAAATTGCGGTGCCTATGGAGAAAGCTTCTGGTGGTATCATACTCAC
>DATCRE010000667.1:0-2310 GCA_036569145.1 Cyclobacteriaceae bacterium | reverse complement strand
CAACAAGATTCTCGATCTGCTGATTTCAATAACACTCATTTATGCATTGCTGAGTTTGTTGGTTTCAATTCTGCTGGAATGGTGGAATTCTTTCAAAAAGGCCAGGGCAAAGCATCTCAAAGCAAGTATCTCTCAATTGCTTAACGACCCCATGAACCTTCAGTTCGGCGAACTTTTCTATGATCATTTTCTGATCAATACATTGCGTAACAAAACAAAGAAACTTGATCCGCAATACATCTCTTCTACCCTGTTTGCCGAAGTTGTAATTGATATTATTGGCTATCGCGATTGTCATGATTTGCCTGTTAGATTATTGGAGGCAGATGCAGAAAAAGGTAAACAATATGCAGTACAAGATAGTAAGGTTACTGCTTCTACAGTGGTTGAGCGATTCAGGAATGGCCTGGATAATCTTAAGCCAAGTCCCCTAACGGATACACTTCATTCTTTTTTGATGAAGTGCGACAATGATCAGGAAAAATTGAAGAGAATGCTTGCCGGCTGGTTTGATGACTACATGGACAGAGTATCGGGCTGGTTTAAACAGCAACAGCGAAACAAGCTTTATGTTTTTGGTTTTATCGTTGCCATCGCCTTAAACGTAGACTCATTGCACCTGATAAAAATGATAAGTCTTGACGATGTATTAAGAAATAATCTTGTTGCGTCAGCTAATGATATCGCAAACCAATACAATACATTGTCTGACTCTGCCAAACAAAAAACTTCTGAACTCGAAGGTGCTGTAACCAACGCTTTTCCTCAAAGCACTTTGCGTGATAATAACAACCAGCTTACACTAAAACCTCTTATTGATTCTCTGATATCCAAACATGACAGCACTTCAATAATTATTCTTGCAAAGCTCGACAGCCTGGTTCGTACCGATTCATTAACCGCTGCCTATCAGCGGCGGGCTGACAGAATTCTTAATGTTGCTACCTCACTTAATATACCTATTGGCTGGAATAAATCATCGGCACCGTTAAGCTGGAGGAATAAACATGATAACCTTACACATCATCCTGAACAAATTAAAGTCACACAACAGAATCAACTTATTGATTACCTAGACAAACGTAATCAATATGATTTCATGAATGTGGTTGTTTATATTATTGGTATAGCTATTAGCGGATTCTCATTAAGCTTCGGTGCTCCATTTTGGTTCGATACTCTTATGAAGTTAGTAAATATTCGCCGGGCAGGTAAAAAGCCTGAAGTAGTTAATGTAACTAAAAAATGATATTTCTATGAACTTGCCTTTCACCAATGTGCATATTCACGTTTTTAATAGTGCTTGTGCACCAGATCGTTTTCTTAGAATACTTCCGATGAATTTTGTTCGCCGGATACCAGGACCTATCAAGTCAGCTATTGATACGAAGGTTGGTCGTGTAATCGTTCATGGATTGTTTAAGTTTTTTTCCAGTAAGTGGTTTTCACATGAAACTGGTAACAAACGAAGTGAAGTTGATAAGTATATTTCTTTTTTAGATGTTGGCACCGATGCTACCCAGCTTGAAGTGTTTCAAACAGCACTTGCTGTTGGTAAAACATTTGATCCTCAAATTCGCATCGTAGGATTGACAATGAACATGGACTACATGGATAGTCAACCATCGAAGCGACAAATTTCTTTTGAGACTCAACTGGCTCAAGTGAAAGATATCAAACGGTACTACCCAACTAACTTTTTTCCTTTTCTTGGAGTTGATCCACGGCAAGGTAGCGGCATGGATCTGGTAAGATGGGCAAGACCTTATTTTGAATCCGGTGTAGTTACGAAAGAAGGTAAAGTGTTTCCATACTTTAGTGGTGTCAAATTATATCCTGCTTTAGGCTTCTTCCCTTTTGACCCGAGACTTGAAGAGCTTTATCGATACGCTGAAGAAAATCATTTGCCTGTGATGACGCATTGTACGCGCGTAGGATCACAATACATTGGCGATCACATTGAGAGTTTAATTCCGGATGACCCTGCTATGATTGATGTAGCGGGTAACGCCGCTATTGACGCAGCGAGAACTTCGATTATACAAAGAATTAAAGATTACAAAGATCCGAGTAAGAAATGGATCAAGAACAGTGCGATTGGTGACAACGATCTGGCTTGCGATTTATTTGGTCATCCAGAAAACTATATTCCTCTTCTTGAAAAATTTTCAAACTTAAAACTATGCCTTGCGCACATGGGTGGAAGCAGTGAAGTGACAAACTCGATGGATAAAAAAAGTAAGCTTGATCAAATTCGAAAAGTAGATCCTGACAGTTGGTTTGAACACATCAAAAGTATGATGACGAAGT
>DATCRE010000666.1:0-4913 GCA_036569145.1 Cyclobacteriaceae bacterium | reverse complement strand
TAAGATGCTGATGCATCAAAATGAACGGATTGACCTGCCGTAATTTGAGTTGACGAAACACTCAGGACTAGTATAGGTTCACCGTTTGGTGATAGTGAATTACTGAGTTTGAAGTCATCCAGATAAACATTGGCTACGGCGGTGTTATCAACGGAAGCATTTATTTCAAGCTTGTTGAATGTTTGTCCTTTCAGCTTTGTAATGTCAAGAGAGCATTGTGTCCATACTCCGGCAGCAGGTTGAAAGTTATATTCCGGAGTCCAGCTTTCCAGCAACACTGTGGAGCCATCATCTACTTTAACATAAACTCGGCCAACTGTACTGTTATACATCTTGAATGTGAGCCTGTCGTTTGTGCCAACGCTTTGATCATTCGCAAAAGTAATGTAGAGGGCATTCCAGTTACCGGAGGCCTTTTGATAATAGGCGGCGTAGTTGCTGGGGTTGCCTGTCTTATCAGGATTTGCCCGCACCTCAGCACCTCCCTGCGACAACGCCGGCGTTAAAGCAGGAGTTTCAAAGTCGGCAATAACCTGAGCCTGAATAGAATGAAACGAAGTAAAAAAGAGATAAAAAAGAATACACCTATAGATCCTCATCACATTTCCGGTTACGCAAGAAAAAGCTTCCTGCCCTGTTGAACTTTTAGCTTAAAAAAACATCTTCACAGCCATCACCACTAATACAATGGATACGATGGCGATGGAAAGATCGATGGTGCGTAAAAGCTTTGATGATGATCTAATCTCTTGCTCATCACCTGACTGTGAGGCACAGAGCATGTTTTGTACAAGTTTTAACATAGTCTTTGAGATTTAGTATAAGCCAAAGGTGAGCTTATGTGGAAACTTGATAGCATGGTAAATGCTCCAAAATGCAAGGACAAACGTTTCCACAAAGCTTTTAGACCGGTTTTAGAATTTGTGTGCGGCACTTCCCGAAAGAATCTGAACAAATACCATGGGTTTACGATACAGATACCTTTCGTTAAAAATTGTATAACAAGGCTTACCTAAAGGAAAAACTCCTAACCAAAGGCTCAATTGGGAAGTGAAATTCTGGCTAGTTCTCCTGTAATTGTAACTTGTTTAAGATTATTGAGTATCTTTACTCACGTTATTGAGTAAAATTACTCACGTTATTGAGTAAATTGTAATTAATGTTTGAAAGGCCTTATATTCAACACCTTATAACACGATTGAAGGAGTCAAGAACCTTCATTCAAGTGCTTATGGGGCCCCGGCAAGTGGGTAAAAGTACACTTACCGGGCAGCTTTTGGCTAAGCTGGGTTCTCCTTACCTTTTTGTTTCTGCGGACGCTATGGCTAATTCTGGAGAGATCTGGTTGGAGCAACAGTGGGAAGCCGCGCGCCTGCAACTGAAATCAGCTGAGACATCAGAGTTCATTTTAGCCATTGACGAAATTCAAAAAATTAATAACTGGAGTGAGGTTGTTAAAAAATTGTGGGATGAAGACACGCGTGCAAAACAAAATATCAAGGTTATCCTGTTGGGATCTTCACGCTTACTATTGCAACAAGGATTGACCGAATCGCTCGCAGGACGTTTTGAAGCCTCTTATCTCGGTCATTGGTCATTTGCTGAAATGGAGCAAGCCTTTGGCGTAACTGCCGAACAATATGTTTGGTTTGGTGGCTATCCAGGTGCAGCGACATTAATGCACGACGAGGAACGTTGGAAAAAATATGTGAATGATGCGCTCATTGAAACCAGCATCTCGAAAGATATTCTCATGCTCACCCGGGTAGACAAGCCTGCGTTGTTGAGAAAACTCTTTGAATTAGGATGTCTGTATTCAGGACAGGTTCTTTCGTACACAAAAATTGTTGGACAATTACAGGATGCTGGCAACACTACAACATTAGCGCACTACTTGCAATTGCTCAATACTGCAGGACTACTGGCAGGAATTGAAAAATATACTGGCGAACATTTAAGACAGCGTTCCTCCAGTCCAAAGTTTCAAGTTCACAATACGGCATTGTTAACTGCCCAGCAAGGTGATTCATTAAAAGAAGTAATGACAAAGCCCGATATATGGGGACGTTGGGTAGAAGCTGCCATTGGTGCACACCTTGTGAATAATCAATTGAGTGAAGGATACACCGTTCACTATTGGAGACACAAAGATGACGAAGTCGATTTTGTACTGGAGAAAAAAGGAAAAGTAGTTGGCCTTGAAGTAAAAAGTGGCGCCACTCAAAAAGCTCAGGGAATGGAAGCCTTTAAGAGACAACATAAACCTGATAAAATATTACTTGTGGGAAACAGCGGAATACCATGGCCGGAGTTTCTGAAAACTTCGCCATTAGAATTATTTTAAGCAACAAAAACTATTCAAACCAAATCCTCCATTCGCACAGGTAATTTTCGGATTCGTTTTCCTGTGGCTGCGAAAAGAGCATTTGCCAGTGCAGCAGCGATTGGTGCAACACCGGGCTCACCTGCCCCACCCATTTTTTCCGTGCTGGGTACGATGTACACTTCTATCGCAGGTGTCTCTTGCATGCGAAGCATTCTATAGTCGTTGAAATTTCTCTGCTTCACTTGTCCTTTTTCAATTGTTATTTCTCCGTAGAGGGCTGCGGTAAGTCCAAACACAATACCTCCTTCCATTTGTGCACGAACGCCATCGGGATTTACAGCTAGTCCACAATCAATAGCGCATACAACTCGATGTACTTTGATCTTGCTGTTATCAATGGATAATTCAACAACCTGTGAAACATAGCTACCCATAGCTTCACAAACTGATACACCTCGAAATTTTCCTTCAGGCAAAGGTTTGTTCCATTCTGCTTTTTCCGTTGCCAGGTTAAGTGCTGATAAATGACGTGGAGATTTCTTTAACAAAGCACGTCTGTAATCAACAGGATCAATGTTGGCCGTGGCTGCAAGCTCATCGATGAGTGTTTCTATTACAAAGACGTTGTGTGTATTTCCCACAGATCGCCAGGCTAAAACTGGAACGCCAACAGAAGTAGTGTGTAACTCAAATGAATAATTTAGAACAGAATCTGTATAGGGTGCACCAGTTGTTACCAGACTATAATCAATTCCATTGTGAACGATGTACTTCTCCAGTGGAGTATTTGTAAAAAGAGATTGTCCTACAATACGATGTTGCCATGCCATTGGAAATCCATCAGTACCTATGCCAATACGAGCATGATGCAAATACATAGGACGATAGTATCCACCTTGGATGTCGTCTTCACGAGTCCAGATTAATTTGATAAACTTACCGCTTACTTTTGCAATGTGAACAGCTTCCATTATCCAATCAGAACTAAATGAACCTCGTCTTCCAAAACCACCACCAAGATGTGGCGTGTAGAATGCTACCTGTTCTGGTTTGAAATTTAGAAATGCTGCCACTTCGGCCTGCCACAGCAATGGCGATTGAGTTCCTGCCCACACCTCACAACTATCATTTGAAATTTTTACCGTGCAATTCAATGGCTCCATTGGCGCATGTGCCAGGTATGGAAAACTAAATTCTACCTCCAGTATTTTATTCGATTTCTCCAATGCAGAAATAACATCGCCTTTTTGCTGAATGATAGCTCCATTGGTTTTTGAAAGTTTGCTATATTCCTCTAGTAATGTTTTACTGTTTATATTTTCATTTACGCCATGCTCCCATTCTATTATCAAAGCATCACGTCCTGATTTAGCAGCCCAAAAGTTATTGGCGATAACAGCAACTCCTGTTGGAATTTGTACAATCTGGCACACACCTGTAATCGACTCCGCTTTGCTTGCATCATACGATTTTACCCTTCCACCGAATACAGGAGCATGCGCAACAACGGCAATAAGTAAACCATCAAACTTTACATCAATGCCATATACTGCTTTACCATTAATCTTTTCAGGATTGTCTAAACGCTTTTGAGATTTACCTATGTATTTCCAATCTGCAGGCTCACGAAGTTTCACCGATGGCACTGGCAATAGAGATGCCTCCGTTGCTACTTCGCCATAGGAAATTCGTCTTTCTCCAATGATGATATAACCATTTTCTGTTTTGCAAGATGTTGCCTCTACATTGAATCTTTTTGCTGCAGCATTCACTAACATCATACGTGCTGTTGCACCTGCATAACGATATCGGTCGAATTCTGACGTAGTTGATTCCGAGCCTCCGGTAGAACGAAGGATAGGAGGTTCTTTAAAATCATTTTCACCACCCGGTGGACTATGTTTAACTTTTATTGTATTCAGATCACAATCCAGCTCCTCTGCTATTAACATAGGCAACGTTGTCCATATACTCTGTCCCATCTCGACCTTCGATAGCGTGACATGAATAGTATTGTCCTCTCCGATCACCAGGAAAGGATTAAACGTATGCAACGTTGGAGCTGATGAAATGATGTGTGCAGAATTTGCAGGAAGAGCTATAGAGATTAAAAGACCACCACCTGCAATCGTGCTGATGCGAAGAAAGTCTCTCCTGTTTATGGTAGTGTTTTTATCCAAAGTATCCAGGCTCGAATATGTTTCTCTACTAAACATACGACCCTTTCAGATCAATGTTAAAGAAAACTGAGCCGTTAACTAAAGATTAACAACATCGCTTCAAGGATATTGTGCCATTGAAACGTTTATACTTTTCTGTACATAATGTAAGCATCAACATATCCCAGTGTAATATGATTAAATCCCTGGGGAGTTGTTCCAATTATTTTGAAGCCATGCTTCTCCCATAGTTTTACAGCAATCTTATTTGTGCTTACTACAATATTGAATTGCATAGCTTTATATCCTAACGCTTTTGCAATCTCCAATGAATGTTCACACAGTGCGCTCCCCACCCCTTTTCCTCGTACATCCGGATGAACCATGTAACCACAATTGGCAATGTGAGAACCTAAATCTATCTGGTT
>DATCRE010000665.1:0-2644 GCA_036569145.1 Cyclobacteriaceae bacterium | reverse complement strand
CCCATCGATACTGCGGCTGATAAAGCTTTGCTGGCTTCAACACAGTTGCCTGAATTAGCCTGGCTGAGACCAAGCATTTTAAAAAGATCTTTGTCCTTCACACCTTTCTGTGCAACAACATTCAATGCATCGGCGGCACCTTTGTAATCGTTGAGTGTGTATTTGGCGGTACCAACTTTTTGATAGATCTCAACATCGGCTCTTCCGGCAGCCAACATTTTTTCGAAGTCAGCAACACTGCCTTTCCAATCCTGAATTTTGTATTTGGCTTCTGCGCGATTCTCTAACGCTTTGTCATAATTTGGTTTTAACTCAAGTGCTTTATCGAAGTCTGGTATTGAACCTTTATAATCCTGGAGGTTGAATTTTGCTTTGCCCCTGTTGTTAAACATAACAGGATCGTTGGCTGATTGTGCAATGGCATTATCATACGCTTTTACTGCCCCGGCAAAATCGTTTTTCATGAAGCGGATATCACCAATGTTCTTATGCGCCTCGGCATCATTAACACCAAGCGATACGGCTTTCTCTAAATCTTTTAAAGCATTGTCGTTATCTTTTTGTGCAAGCTCAGCATTGCCTTTGTAAAGAAATGCTTCCTTCGTGCTGATGCCTGCATTGATTGCACGACTTAATGACTCTATTGCTGAAGCATATTCTTTGTTTCTATATTGACATATACCAAGTTGATTGAATACATCTTTGTCGCTCACACCCATAGACACTGCGGCTGAAAGACCTTTCACTGCTCCTGCACAATCTCCTTGTTGTGCCAGGCTAAGGCCAAGCATGCGAAATACATCTTTATCTTTAACACTTTTATTGGCTACTATAGTTAATGCATCGGCTGTGCCTTTGTAATCATTGAGTGCAAATTTAGCTGTACCTACTTTCTGGTAAATTTCTACATCGGCTCTGCCACCGGAGAGAAGCTTTTCAAAATCAGCAATACTTCCTTTCCAATCCTGTAATTTATAACGTGCCTCTGCACGATTCTCAACAGCTTTATCATAACCTGGTTTTAATTCGATGGCTTTATCAAAATCAGGCAGAGAGCCTTTATAATCCTGGAGATTGAATTTTGCTTTGCCCCGATTATTATAGAGCACGGCATCTGCTTTACCTATAGCAATAGCTTTGTCATAATTAGTAATGGCATCGCGATAGCTATCCATTCTGAATTTTGCATTGCCAAGATTGACATACGTTTCAAAACTATTCGCGCCCATGCTAACGGCTTTTTCTAAATCACCGGCAGCACCTTGATAGTCATCGAGATTATATTTTGCGTTACCGCGATATTCAAACAACTCGGTGGTGTTAATCCTGGCTTTAAAGGCTTCATCAAAATCAGCTTTGGCTTTGTTGTAATCTTTAAGCTGATAGTAGGCAACACCACGTTTGGCATAAACTTCTTTGTTGGCGAAGCCTGAGTTGATGAGTTGTGAAAACAAAACGGCAGCATCATTAGCGTCGCCAGCTTTTAATTTCTTTTGGGCGGCTTCCCATTGTACATTGAGAAGGGAGTCTTGTCTTTGAGCAAATGTAACTGTGGCAAAAAATAGGAAAGCCAGGATAAGTTTTACGCGCATGGTTTTTCAGGTTGACCGAAAGCAAAGTTATTAATTTCTGGATGGGATTCCAGTATCTCCAAGATCTCTCTGGGTTATAGTTTTATCTCACCTATAGTAATCCTTGTCTCATAAGAACTTCGCATGAATAGATGTTATTTCACCATTGCATACTTAAACCATTTAGGTTATTCTTAAATACTTTTATATATTATTTTGCAATAACGATTAAGTCGCAAATCATTCATCATGAAAATCCATATTGCAGCGTTCCTGACTATCTCAACCTTTATCTCCTCTTGCAGAGATAAGGAAACACCGTCTGACAAGATTTACGAAACACGTGATTACTTAATGGTTACCAAATACCTGGACACCATTAATGCTTCGTTGCAAAAGCAGTTTGACTCCAGTGGTACTTATTCTATGCCTTACAATGACCTCTCTCACGGAAAAAAGCGATTAATTTTTTTTGGTACCAACCATGTTCGTGATGTTACTCATCCGCAATTCAATCAATTAGCAAAATTATTTCGTGAGATGAAACCGGAAATATCTTTCAATGAAGGAGGACAAATTCCATTTGATCGTTTTTATCCTGATATGGATTCGGCAATTCATGCTGGCGGTGAAACGGGTTGTTTAAAATTTCTCAGTGATCAGGCAAACATCAAAATGATGAATGGCGATATGGAGGACAAGGAAGAGTTTGCTGAACTTCTTAAATCTTTTCCGAAAGACCAGGTTTATCTGTACATGGCTGTTGAGCGTTTTTTAAATCCCTATAAGCAAGGTCGCTTTCCGGGAATCACTCTACAAGAAGCGTTCGACGTAAAATTTATTAACTATCTTGATAAATCGGACTTTCCGCTAACGCAAGAAGAAAAAACCTTTACGTATCTTGAAGAGATCTATAAACATTATCTCGGCGCTGATTTGAAACTTGAGAATCTCATCCAGATTCAAGAGTATTATCTCGGAGACTCAAGTGTATTTGGAAACGTTGGACGTGCCACCAAGGATGTTCGCGACCAGGCATTGTTGAAAAAGATTGATGACGCACTAAACAAGTA
>DATCRE010000664.1:0-17826 GCA_036569145.1 Cyclobacteriaceae bacterium | reverse complement strand
TGCCTTCATCACCTGCATACACAAATTCCTGATCCAGGTCAAGACGCCACAAGGCAGTGTGTACTAGAAGCTGAGGTGTTATCTTAACATCGGCACCTACATCAAGGCCGTATGCTCTTGGCAAGATTTTTTTTCCATCTTGCGCCACTACAACCCGTGCATCGTTGGAGTGAAACCCTGTGCCTGAACGAACAAATAGACTTATACTTTGTGATGCTTGATAGTTGAAGTTAAGCTTCGGATTTACGATAGCTTTGCCAACGGTTGGTTGTTGAGTTGTGCTTAACCTATCATGATAAGAAAAATGAAAGTAATCCAATCGCACGGCAGCATGAACAGAAAGCTTGTCTGAGAGAAGTAATGTTTCACTTATATAACCATTTGCATTCAATTCTCTTATGTCGCCATACATCACGTGATGGAGAAAATTTCTCTTCACTGTATGATTCAGTGCTATGGCATTGACAACGTCATATCTTGTGCCTGCGCCCATTTCAGTCTTCAGAAGTTTGCCGAGCAAGTTTGATGTTTGCTGATAGCGTGATTTATAACCATACACCCATCGACCATCTTTCTGATTGATCTGATCTCCGTTAACAGGATCGTTCAGGTAAAATGTAAAATTTGAAAACAGATTGAAATCATATCGCACAGCATACACCTGATTTTCGAACGTCCCACCATTATCGGCATGGTGAATAATTTTTGCATAAGCATTGAAGCGACTCGTATTGCCACCTTCTGTAGGATCAATTGATCCGTAACGTGATATGAGTCCTTCACTTACGGCACGGTCAGGTATCTGGCCACTGGCATTCCATTTACTGGCGAATGCCGTTACAGCAGCAGTAAGTACAGATCTTTCTGATAACTGAGTGTTGAACTTTGCCTGGAGATTGAATCGCTTGAAATTTTGATTGTTGTCGAAAAATCCATCAGACTTAAAATATTCTGAAATGATATAAGCGTTTGATTTTTTCGTTTCCAGAAAATTTAAACCAGCAGCCACTCTGCCTGTGTTGAATGATCCGCCTTCCAGCTTAGCAAAATTTCGATCGAGTTTATTCCTGGTCTCGAATGCAACATAGCCAGCCGTATTCAAATCTCCTTTGTTGGCAAAGTATGGGCCTTTATCAAAGTCTACATAGCTGATTGCTTCAGGCATAAGAAAATGTAGATCTGCATAACCTTGTCCATGCGCATGCGATACCATGTTTACAGGAAGACCATCAACTTCAACATTAATATCTGTGCCGTGGTCACAATCAAAACCGCGAAGAAAAATTTGTTCAGCTTTTCCACCGCCGGCATGCTGGGCGATGAACAATCCAGGAACCATTCGCAACACATCTTGTGATGTATTGACAGGACGGAACTTAATGTCTATTTCCGATAGCGTGTTAATAGGACGATCTGTTGATGATGAAACAACAACATCAGACAATTGAACTACGCCGGGCTTCAGCTCAATGTTTAATGTAGTGGTTACATTGTTCTGAATATTTATTAAAACAGTTTGTGTTTCATATCCAATAAATGAAACTACAATTTCAGTTTCCTTTGCTTGTATGTTCTCAATTCGAAATTTACCCGACCTGTCAGTGACCTGGCCATTTGTTGTAGCGTTAATGAAAACACTGGCACCTATAATAGGCTCATGTTGTTCATCAGTAACAAAACCTTGAACAGAACCCTGACCAAACAATTGCAATGTGCCTATAGAAATAAGCAATGAAAGAATTATTTTTTTCATAAATAATAATGGGCAGGACTAGCAATAGTAAATCCTGTGAGATGATCTCAAAAAAATTAAATTAAAAACTCGGGAGCTAGGTAAGAACAATTGCTAACGGCGGGGGAGTAGGCGGAGATGAATGAACGCAGTAAGATGATTCTGCAATTTTTGTATCATGCTTTAAAAGAACAACATTTGGAATGGATGAGAACTCATCTGTTGCTTTAGAGAATTGATAAGCAAACCAAACCAGGTTGTCCAGGTGTTGATTTTCTTCCATCTGGTAAGCGAACTTCATTTTATGAAAATGATGATGATCGCCAACAGAATGACTTGAATATGATTTATGACGTACAGCGTGATGATGAAACGGGTTTTTGAAACTATGAAGCAAGTCATGGCCCATTTCGACCAACGGTATGATCGAAACTGATAAAAAGAAAATTACAAGTAAAATTCTGGAACTTGTCTGAGCCATATTCTTTCGCTCGTGCAATGTAGATATTTCTTTCAAGGTTACGTTCAAAAATGAGGTCGACCGGCGTAATGCAAAGACAAATAAAATAAACAGCTTTTTGATTCAAAGAATTTTTCACTGCCAGATGATGCCGTTATAAGAATCCTGATTTAAGACAAATTCATCCAGTCAAAAAAAATATTATTGCTTATCGAGGCTAAAAACGGCATTAATTGTTTTGGGGTAAGGGAATTACTGATATCTGAAATTCAGCATTTGTCTGATGGACGGTGTGGTTTTAGCATTGATCTTTATTGGATAATATAATTAGAAGGACCCCCCATGAACTTGAAGATTTTGATGTTGGAAGATCTTGAAGAGGACGCTGAAATGATTGCACGTGCTTTATCTAAAAGCAACATCTCATTTACAAGCACCAGAGTAGATACAAGAGCTGATTTTATTGACAAGATAAAAACGTTTAAGCCTGACATGATTTTATCAGATCATTCGCTGCCCCAGTTTAATTCTATTGATGCATTAAATATTTGTCGTGAAATGGGACTCTCCATTCCATTTATTCTTGTTACAGGGGCTATGTCTGATGAGTTTGCAGTCAACTGTCTCAAGCTTGGAGCGGATGATTATTTATTGAAATCTAATTTATCAAGATTACCGACATCGATCAACAATGTACTCAAACAACGGCAACTGCAAGCTCAGCGTAAAGTAGATGAAGAAACATTGTATAGCCAGAATAAGGAGTTGGTAAAGATTAATGAAGAGCTCGATAATTTCATGTACAGTGTATCGCATAGCCTGCGCCAGCCGCTGGCTTCTGTTATGGGATTGATAAACGTAGCTAGAATAGAAATGGAACAATCACCAGCCAGCGTATCAAAATTTTTGACGATGATGGAGAGCAGTGTTCTTAAACTTGATAATACATTGAAAGATATTCTTGACTACTCACGCAATGGGAGAGTCAATGTGTCAGTAGAAAAAATCTCTCTTCGAAAGGTGATTGACGAAAGCTTCGAACGGTTAAAATATCTGAAAGGATTTGATCTCATTGAAAAGCAAATTGAAATTATAGACGACGTGGAATTCTACTGTGATCGGTACAGGCTTTCTGTGATTTTTACCAACATGCTTTCAAACTCCATCAGATATTGCGATCTGAATAAAGAGAAAAAAATTATTAATATCCGCGCAACGGTTACACCAGACGAGACTATAATCTTTATTTATGATAATGGTATTGGCATTCATCCCGATTATATTTCCAGGATATTTAATATGTTCTACAGGGCAACCGTGCAAAGTGACGGTGCAGGCATAGGATTGTTCATCGTAAAAGAAACATTAGAAAAGTTAAAAGGTAAAATTACGGTAGAGTCTACTCCTGATGAAGGAACACTTTTTATTGTCACGATTCCCAATGGAATTCCACAACAAACAGAAACAGCAAAGGCTCTGGTAGTTGTTCAACATTAGATGATGCTTGTTCCGTTTAGCAGAACATTGCCATTATTCTCAACATATCTCCATTCATCCCTGCCTGAATATACCCTCAAGCGGGTAGACAGTGTACCTTTGTGAGGGTAGTTAAAAACGCTTTATAAGGTTATTGTCGTGCGTATTTGCCAACGCTACTTTTGCCGGTAATTACACAGCACACTAAACTTATTCTATGCGCGACATTCTACTATTTTTTATTTTCTCTGTTATATTCTCAATTACAGGTTATAGTCAGCACACCGGAACAATAAAAGGCACGATTAAAACGACTGATGGTTCTCCTGCTGAATTTATCAACATTGTTTTGAAAGGCACCAATAAAGGAACAACAACCAACAGTAAAGGTGAGTTTGAAATCAAGCATGCTACACCAGGCACTCACTCCCTGGTAATTTCTTTCATTGGTCTTGAACCTAAAGAACTTGCTGTAGATGTGAAGGCAGGCGAAGTCACGTCTCTGCCAGAGGTTACACTCAATGAAGATGCTAACCATTTAACTGAAGTTGTTGTTACGGGTATGAAAGAAAGATCATATCAAAATGAAAATTCCAGTATAGGTTCCAAATCAACAACACCGCTGAAAGATATTCCACAGGCTATTAGCTATGTAACAAAAGAGCTTGTACAAGATCGCCAGTCATTTCGAATTAATGATGTTATCAAAAATATAAGTGGTGTGAGCTTGAATAATTATGAAAACAGATTTACGCTACGAGGTCTTGCGGGCAACAGTTATCAACTGATTAACGGTCTGCGCGTTAGTGGCAGATCATTCAACTCTCCATTAGTCAGTAATTTGGAAAGAGTAGAAGTTATTAAAGGGCCTGCATCAGCTCTTTATGGCAACACTGAACCTGGTGGCACAATTAACAGTGTTACTAAAAAACCATTGGATGTGCATAGAAATTCTGTTAACATTTCTACAGGTAGTTTTCAGACAACACGATTTAATACTGATTTTACCGGACCTTTAAATACAGAGAAGACAGTATTGTATAGACTAAATGTTACTTACCAGAATTCAAGCACATTTCGCGATTTGCAGGAACGCAAAGATTTTCAGATTGCTCCATCTTTCTCATATCTGCCCAGTGACAAAACCAGGATTGATGTTGATTTTGTATACAACAGCATCAATGGAAGAAACGAACGTGGTCAGCCTATTTATGGTCCGTCAACAAGTGGCGCATCGCGTTTGTTCAAGACACCCATCTCGCAAAGCATGTCCCGTGCAAGTGATTATTTAAAAGAGAATGACTACTACGTTACTGCTGCTATGAATCATAAGTTCAGCGAGAGTGTATCGTGGAATGTTTCATACCTGCGATATGTCTTCTATGAAGATATGTTTGAACACCGGGGAGATAACGCTTATGCTGTAGATAGTGCAGGCAATGAAATTCCAAATTTAATGAGAATGAGAACCCTTGCCCGCAAGCGGACACGTTACGACGACAACCTGACTTCATACCTGAACATAAAAGTAAAAACAGGACAAGTGGAGCATCGTGTAGTTGTAGGTACTGACTTTATACAAAGCATTGTGCCTGTAGGAACTACCAACGATGAAGCCAGCGGATATTTAAATGCTGCAAAGACAGGAACTATTGCAACGTATGATCGCACAAAGAAAAATCTTTATGCGTTTGACTCTAAAGGAATGCCAATACCTAACGTGGCCTATTACAACATCGATAATCCAAATTACTCGAATGCTGATGTTACAAAATATATAACCACCCGAAAGGTTAATGCACCAACGCGTTATAACAGCCGGAACGTTTACATACAGGATCAGATAAAATGGAAAAAAATTCAGGTTCTTTTAGGATTGCGTAAAGAGTATTACAACGACTACTCATATTACAAAACAGATACTGTTAAAGTAATTACACAAGATGCATTGATTCCGAGAGCAGGTATTGTGTACAGTGTTTCAAAACAAGTTAATGTTTATGCAAACTATGTAGAAGGCTTTCAACCTCAAACCGCTGGCATTATTGGTACACCAGAAATTTATGGCGGTCCGTTTGATCCGCTTACCAGCAGCATGTATGAGTTTGGTGCAAAGAGCGAGTGGTTTAACAAGAGATTAACAGTAAACGTTGCCCGTTATCATATTGAGTTGAATAATATTCTGGTGAGTGCAAACAGCACAGCCAATCCCCAGCTATTGGAACAACGTGGGCAAGAAGTTTCTGAAGGTGTAGAGATAGATGTTACCGGAAATATTTTACCTAATCTTTCTGTGAATGCAAACTATGCCAACAACTATGCACGCATTACCAAGAGCGATAAGCCTGAACTTGTTGGTACAGTTAAAGAAGCTGCACCTGCCAATCAAGGTGGCGTATGGATAAAATATACACTCGATAGAGGTACGCTCACCGGTCTTGGTTTTGGTTTAGGGGGAAACTCAGCTTCATCACAAAAAACAAGATTAGCTTATTTCACCTTGCCGGGTTACACGGTTATCGATGCTGCTGTATACTACCAGGTAAAACAAGTTAAGTTCTCCCTCAACATCAACAATGTTATGAATAAGGAATACATTGTTTCGCAAGCTAATCCAAATATGGTTGGGCCGGGCGCACCTCGTAGTTTGATGTTCAATGTAAATTATAACTTTTAACTCAGGCGCTCAGTTATACATTTTAGTAATGAAGAAAATAATTGGTAAGCTACACCTCTGGCTCGGACTCACCTCCGGGCTTGTGGTGTTTATAATCAGCATCACAGGTTGTATTTATGTTTTTGAAGAAGAACTAACATCATGGCTTTACAAAGACAGAGAAGTGATAGCCATTCCAACGCATGCCACTAAAAAACCGCTATCATCATTATTAAAAATTGCCCAGGCTGCAGCGGGAGAGAATCATCCTATTCAAAATATTGAAATACCAAAGGAGGCCGACCGAACGTATACATTCAGGCCCGTTCAGGTGTTGGATAAAAAAGCATACACTCATTTTGGTGAAGTAGTTTATCAGCATAAATTTTATTTGAATCCCTACACAGGTGTAGTTGTCAAGAATGAAGATTCCAAGTATGGATTTTTTACCATTGTATTAAGGCTACATCGAAATCTGTTGCTGAACAGATCAATAGGTTTGATTATTGTTGGTGTGTCCGTTTGCATTTTTGTGATCATGCTTATCACAGGCATAGTGTTATGGTGGCCGCAAAATAAAATGGCCATCAGGCAGCGATTGTCATTTACCTGGAAAAGTACTACACAATGGAAACGCAAAAATTTTGACTTACACACCATCCTGGGTTTCTATAGTTCACTTATAGTATTGATAATAGCGTTGACAGGTTTAACATGGGCCTTCGATTGGTTTGATAACAGTGTTCAGTGGCTCGTAAATGTCGGCGCCAAAACAATGAAGCATCATCCGATATATTCAGATACAACACATATAACTTCGGCTACACTAATTGATCAGATACTACATGACCTTGAAACTAAAAATCCGGAGGCACATACATTTACAATCAATCTTCCTGAAAAGCCGAAAGGAGTTATCAACGCCTCAGCACGCAGTGGCATTCATGTGAGATATGCAACCAGGCGATATCAGTATGATCAATTTACAGGAGCGTTATTAAAAATTTCAACGTTCGATAAGAAAAATAACGGCGAGAAACTGAAGGCCATGAACTATGATATTCATGTAGGTTCCATTCTTGGTCTTCCCGGTAAAATGTTAGCGTTTGTTGCAGCACTCATTTCAGCTTCACTGCCTGTTACTGGTTTTTATATCTGGTATGGACGTAGATTCAAGAAAGGTGCTCCTCATCAACGTGAGAAAAAGACTGCATCGGGAGCAACTACAAAATCAACGCGCAAGCGCGTGAAGACTAATGTTGAGTCGTTGTCTTCATCGATGGAAACCATTACGGACTAGAAGATATAGACCATCGTCCGCTGATCTTCCTATAAGTTTTTTATTTTTTCAAAACCCACCATTGGAATTTCTTTTTCAAAGGCAATATTGTATTTGATTGGGATAATCGGGGTACTACATCCCAGTGCCTGGAATTTTAGTTTTGATTAATTGGATACGGATATGCAGGAAGGTAAAGTTGATTTCAAACCCACACTAGGATTGTTGGATGCCACCATGATTGTTGCAGGCTCAATGATTGGTTCAGGTATTTTCATTGTTAGCTCTGAAATAACAAGAAGTGTAGGAGGTGCAGGCTACCTCATAGCCATGTGGATCCTAACAGGAGTAGTGACTATAATTGCTGCCGTAAGTTATGGAGAACTATCGGCTATGTTTCCACGTGCGGGCGGCATGTATGTCTACCTGCGTGAAGCGTATGGATCGCTGGTTGGTTTTCTTTACGGCTGGACGTTCTTCACCATCATACAAACTGGTACTATCGCCGCTGTTGGTGTTGCCTTCGCCAAGTTTACTTCTTACCTGCTTCCTGTTGTTGGAGAAGACAATATTCTTTTCACGTTAGGATCTTTTCAACTCAAAGCATCACAACTTGTTTCCATCGCCGTTATTGTGTTGTTAACATACGTGAACAGCAGAGGTGTAAAGAACGGAGCGTTCATTCAAACATTTCTTACCATCATCAAAATTGTGTCGCTCGCTGCTTTGATAATCTGTGGTTTTATATGGGGCGCCAAGGCAGAAGTCTGGAATGCTAACTGGCAAAATCCCTGGGTGCTCTCCAATATTTCGATGGATAATGGACAACTTGTTTATTCTGCACTAACAGGATTAACATTCTTCGGTGCCATAGCAATAGCCATGAAAGGTTCACTCTTCTCAAGCGACTCATGGCATAACATTACATTCATTGCCGGTGAAGTAAAAAATCCGCAGCGTAACATCGGGTTGAGTTTAGTGTTAGGTACAGTGATTGTTACTGTTATTTACGTAGCTGCTAACCTTATGTACCTGGCCGTTATTCCACTGCATGATATTGCTTTTGCCAAGAGCGATCGCGTAGGTGTAGTGGCTGCCGAATATATTTTTGGTTCGAACGGAACAATCATCATCGCTGTCATGATTATGATTTCTACTTTTGGTTGTAATAACGGATTGATTCTTTCAGGTGCCCGTGTTTACTATACCATGGCGAAAGATAAATTATTTTTTCAGCGCGCAGCTATTTTAAATAAACATGAAGTTCCTTCTTTCAGCCTGTGGTTGCAATGCTTTTGGGCATCGGCCCTATGTTTAACAGGTAAGTACAATGACCTGTTGGCATTGGTTATCTTTGGTGTTCTCATTTTTTATGTACTCACTATTATTGGTATTTATATTCTTCGCAAGAAGAGACCAGATGCCAACCGTCCTTATAAAGCATTTGGTTATCCGGTGTTGCCAGCCGTCTATATTATAGTAGCTAGTGGCTTAGCTGTTTTATTACTAATTTTTGAAACACGTTATACATTGCCCGGCTTAGGTATTATTCTGCTGGGCATACCTGTTTATTTCTTTGTATTGAATAAGGACAGGAAAGTTGAGTTGTCAAATTAAGAGCATGATATCTCTCTATAGATTTTTGTTTGCCCTGAGTTTTATTACAAGCTCATGTATATGTGTTGGTCAAACTGTTGAAGGCACAATTAACTTCAGCGTTTCTATGGAAAGACCCAATACACATTACTACCATGTAGTGATGGAGTGCAATAACATAAAAGGAGAGCACATAGATTTTAAACTTCCGGCATGGACACCTGGTTATTACTGGCTGATCAATTTTTCAAAGAATGTAATAAACTTTAAAGCTGAAGGTGACAATGGTAAATTGTTAAGCTGGAACAAGACAACAAAGAATGCATGGCATGTAAAAGCTGGTGCAACAAAAAATATAAAAGTAAGCTACGATGTTTATGCATTCACTCAATCTGTAGCTGATCCATTTTTAGACGATAGTCACGGCTACATTTCTCCTGCAGGTATTTTTATGTATGTTGATGGACAATTGAAACATGCATCAACCATAACAGTGCATCCTCTTTCTAACTGGAAAACTGTTTCAACAGGACTCGATCCTGTAACAGGACAAACCAACACTTTCTCTGCTTCGAATTTTGATGTGTTGTATGATTCACCCATTCTTATAGGAAACCAGGAAGTACTGTCCTTTGAAGTTAAAGGAGTGCCACATTATATTGCTTTGGCCGAACCAGAAAAATTCAACAAGCAAAAGTTTAATGATGATTTAAAGAAGATTGTAGAAACAGCGTCGGCTGTTATCGGTGAATTTCCCTATAAGCATTATACCTTTTTAATTATGGGCGAAGGTCGCGGCGGATTAGAGCACTTAAATTCGACAGCCGTATTTTCAAGCGGAACGGTTTATAATAATGGAGATGATGCTGGCTATAAACGCTGGCTGAACTTCTTAACGCATGAGTATTTTCATCTCTACAACATCAAAGCCATAAGACCCGTTGCCTTGGGGCCGTTCGACTATGATAAGGAGAATTACACCAATATGTTGTGGGTGTCCGAAGGCTTCACGGTGTATTATGAATATTTAATTCTAAACAGGGCAGGTATACTCAGCAGCAGTGAGGTACTTGATTTTTTACGTGGCAACATCATGGCGTATGAAAACAGTCCGGGACATCTTTTTCAATCGGCGACACAATCTAGTTTTGATACGTGGCTGAATTTTTTTAATCACAATGAGAACACGGCTAATACAACCATTTCATACTATGATAAAGGCGCGGCACTGGGAATGTTACTTGATTTGAAAATCCGCCATGAAACACAAAACAAAAAATCGCTTGACGATGTCATGCGCACCTTGTATCTAACTTACTATAAGGAAAAGAAACGAGGCTTTACAGATGATGAATTCAAACAAACATGTGAAGCAGTGGCAGGTGTGTCATTAATAGAGTTGTTTGAGTATGCATCCACAGTTAAGCCCATCGATTATCAGAAGTATTTTGACTATGCTGGTTTCGATGCAAATGATAAACCTGAAAAGCTGCCGGGTGGTTATCTTGGCGCATCCGTTCAAGAAAATGAAGGTGTGCTTACTGTTATAGGTATCGATATAAATTCGCCTGCATGGTTCGCAGGTCTTAGTAGCAATGATATTATTTTCTCCTTTAACGGAGAACGTGCTACAGCTAAAAGGTTATCAGAGATTTTAAGTAATAAATCAGCGGGAGATAAAATTCAACTGCAATATGAGCGTCGTGGAGCTCAGTATGATGCTGAAGTAACGCTGGCAACCAGGGAGATACGAAATTTTAAGATTACCAAAATACAAAAGCCATCGGCAACGCAGGCAACTGTTATGCAGCGTTGGCTTAAAGATTAAAAATAGATTAGTGTATTTTTATCACTTTTAAAGGAGTTAATATCGTATCAACACATGTTAATCCCGATGAATTAGTTTTTTCTGTTGAAACGTACTTTTGTTTAATAATACTTAAACACGACATATATGAAGATTACATGGGAAGGAGTTTTTCCAGCAGTGACTACAAAGTTTACTGATGATGATAAACTGGATTTCAAAGCCTTTGAACATAATATTGATGAGCAGCTTAACGCTGGTGTAGATGGAATTATCATAGGGGGCACACTCGGTGAATCAAGTGTATTAAGTAACAGCGAAAAGAATGAACTGCTGAAGTTCACTGTTCAGAAAGTAAGCGGCAAAGTGCCCGTAGTACTTAACATCGCGGAAGGCTCAACGCGCGATGCTGTGAATATTGCTGAAAATGCAGCCAAAGCTGGTCTTAGCGGATTAATGATGTTGCCTCCCATGCGTTACAAATCTGATCATCGCGAAACGGTGGAGTATTTTAAAGCTATCGCTGGTGCAACTGATCTTCAGATTATGATCTACAATAACCCGGTTGATTACAAAGTAGAAGTAACACTGGATATGTTTGAAGATCTTGCCGTATGCAGCAACATCGATGCTGTAAAAGAATCGACCCGTGATGTCGTAAACGTTACCAGGATGATCAATCGTTTTGGAGATCGCTTCAGCATTATGAGCGGCGTTGATACATTGGCAATGGATAGTCTTGTTATGGGCGCGAACGGCTGGGTTGCCGGGTTAGTGTGTGCTTTCCCAAGAGAAACCGTAGCTATTTATAAATTAGTAAAAGCCGGAAGAATAGAAGAAGCTGCTGAGATCAACCGCTGGTTCATGCCATTGCTTGAGCTTGATACTTTCAGCAAATTAGTTCAATACATTAAGCTTGCCGAAGCAGAAGCAGGCATAGGAACAGAAACTGTACGTCCACCAAGACTACCGTTGATTGGCGAAGAACGCAAAGCTATTTTAAAAGTTATCAGAGACGGAATTAAGAATAGACCTGTTCTACCAGACTATCTTAACATTGGCAAAAAAGAAAAAGCGTTGTTTTAATAATGATTTCAACAACTCAGTTAAATGAAGTGATGATAAAGGCCTCCCAGGCCTTTCATGAATACAAAAATGTAAGCGCATCAGAACGCGCTAAATTCATCAGAACAATTTCCGAAGAGATTGAAGCATTAGGTGAAGATTTGATTCAGACCGCTATGGCTGAATCTCATCTTCCTGAGGCAAGATTAAAAGGAGAGCGCGGCCGCACCACAGGTCAGCTTAATTCATTTGCAAAATTACTTGAAGCAGGCGATTGGGTTGAAGCCAGCATTGACCTTGGCGATGCAGAGCGCAAACCTGCTCCGAAGCCAGATTTGCGCAAGATGCTTTTCCCTATTGGTCCCGTAGTTGTTTTTGGTGCCAGTAACTTTCCGTTGGCTTTCTCAACAGCGGGTGGTGACACAGCATCAGCCTTGGCTGCCGGTTGCTCCGTAATTGTTAAAAGCCATCCTGCACATCCCAAAACATCAGCTATGGTGGCAAGTGCCATTCAGAAAGCGGTTGCTAAATGTAACATGCCAACGCATGTGTTTCAGCATATAGAGGATAGTAGCATTGAAGTTGGTCAGCAACTTGTTCAGCATCCATTAACAAAAGCAGCTGCCTTTACAGGATCATACCAGGGAGGCAAAGCACTTTTTGATTTAGCCAATAAACGTGAAGAGCCGATTCCGGTGTTCTCAGAAATGGGTAGCATAAATCCGGTAGTCTTATTGCCGGAGTCTGTTAAACAAAATAAAGATTTGCCTGCGCTGCTGGCAACATCTATAACACTTGGCGTTGGACAATTCTGTACCAATCCAGGGTTGTTGTTGGCTATAGAAGATGAAAACCTCAATTCATTTTTGAATTCGTTGAGTGAGCACTTAAATAAAGTAGCTCCGTCAAAAATGCTTCATAAAGGGATAGCTTCAAATTTCAGACATCGTAAAGCCGAGAGCTTATCTCAGTCAGGTGTTACAGCATTGGCAGAGGTAACTATTGTCGAAGAAGAATTTGGTGCAGCTGCATTGGCTACTGTTTCAGCAAATGATTTTCTGAAGAGTTCTATACTGAAAGAAGAAGTCTTTGGCCCATACTCACTCGTGGTGAAATGCAGGGATAAAGAAGAGTTGTTAAATGTAATACATAGTTTACGCGGACAGCTAACGGCTACACTCTTTGGCTGGAGCGATGAACTGATGAAGTATAAAGAAGTAGCAGAGGCGCTTCAGCAACGATGCGGACGTTTAATTTTTAACGGTGTACCAACAGGCGTAGAAGTTTGTAAGTCTATGCATCATGGTGGCCCATTTCCATCCACCACCGATTCACGCTACACCTCTGTTGGTGTTGATGCCATTTACCGTTTTGTAAGACCTGTTTCATTCCAGGATTTTCCAAGCGATTTGCTGCCTCTAGAACTTCGTAATTATAATAAATTGAACATCTTGCGATGTGTAAATGGAGATTGGACACGCAATCATATTTAGATAACGATAACCAGTCTTCTTGTTGAATTTTAAAATGCAGAAATTAACATGGCAAGAAAAACATTCTTTTGTATAGATGCCCACACATGTGGAAACCCGGTGCGATTGGTAGCAGGAGGGGGCCCTATTCTCATAGGAAAAAATATGAGCGAGAAGCGTCAGCATTTTCTTCGCGAATATGATTGGATAAGAAAAGGTTTGATGTTCGAACCTCGCGGCCATGATATGATGAGCGGCAGCATTCTCTATCCGCCATGCGATCCACAGAATGATATTGGTGTATTATTTATAGAAACCAGTGGTTGCCTTCCCATGTGTGGTCATGGTACCATTGGTACAGTAACCATTGCCATTGAAGAAGGACTTGTTACACCTAAAGTGCCGGGAATTTTAAAACTTGAAGTTCCGGCGGGTCTTGTAACAATCGAGTATAAGCAGGAAGGAAAGAAAGTTAAGTCTGTTAAAATAAGAAACATAAAAGCCTATCTCGCGGCAGAGAACCTTACCGTTGAATGCCCTGATTTAGGTGAGCTTACATTAGATGTTTCTTATGGTGGAAATTTTTATGCCATTGTTGATGTGCAGAAAAACTTTCCGGGCCTGGAACATTACAAAGCCGATCAGTTGATTAGCTGGAGTCGAGTGCTGAGAAATAATATTAATGCAAAGTATAGCTTTGTTCATCCTGAAGATCCTACGATTAACGGATGCAGTCATATTTTGTGGGCAGGCAAACCTATCGATGCTACATCAACAGCACGCAACGCAGTATTCTATGGTGACAAAGCAATAGATCGTTCGCCTTGTGGAACGGGAACATCAGCGCGGTTAGCACAATGGCATGCCAAAGGAAAATTAAAACAAGGTGAGCCATTTATTCATGAGAGTATCATTGGTTCAAAATTCATTGGTAAGGTAGAAGAAGTAACAGAGCTTGCAGGCAAGTCTGCAATCATTCCAAGCATTGAAGGATGGGCCATGGTTACAGGATACAATACTATTATTATGGATGACGATGATCCGTATGTTCATGGATTTCAGGTTTTGTAAAGATTTAATAAATATAGGGTGCTCGCAGATCTGACACGTTGAGTGATCGCTCAGTTCAGCATTTCATTTCTGTCCGCATCCTATATTGAGTGATGATAAAGATTAAGGTATAGCAAATGAATGTAGCGATTATTGGTGGCGGTATTATTGGTCTTAGTTCTGCTTATTACTTACAGCAAAGCGGACATCAGGTTACTATTTTTGATCAGGGTGATGGAGTAGATAATTGCTCGACAGGCAATGCGGGTATGATTGTTCCCAGCCACATTATTCCATTAGCAGCTCCGGGTATGATCTCAAAAGGAGTTCGCTGGATGTTTAATTCACAAAGTCCTTTTTATGTTAAGCCACGGTTGAATGGCAATCTGATCAAGTGGGGATACCAGTTTTATAAACATGCCAATCAAAAACATGTCGATCATGCTATACCTGCATTGAAAGAAATCAGCCTGTTTAGCAAAGCCATGTATCAGCAAATGGTTCAGGATAATCCATTTGAATTTGGTTACCAGGAACGTGGACTCCTGATGCTTTATCAAACTAAAGAAACAGAGAAAGAGGAATTAGAGACTGCACACATTGCAAATAAAAACGGAATAGCGGCGCACGTTCTTACACCAGAAGATGTACAAAAGCTTGAGCCCGATGTAAAAGTAACGGCACGTGGCGGAGTTTATTTTCCTGGTGACGCTCATCTCATTCCACAACAATTGGTAACGAACCTCACCAGCTATCTCAAAAACAAAGGTGTTACGTTTCATACGAATACAGCGGTCTCAGATTTTATTACAGATACGGATGGCATTTCAGCTATTGTAACTTCTAAAGGAACACTGGAGTTTGATAACTATGTACTGGCGGCTGGTGCGTGGTCAGGAATTTTTAGTTCAAGTCTCGGTCTTGATCTTCCTTTACAGGGAGGTAAAGGCTATAGCTTCACGTTAGATAATGTAAAGCGTAACATTCGCATACCATCTATTTTACTCGAAGGCAGAGTAGCTGTCACTCCAATGGGAAATGCATTGCGTTTCGGTGGAACGATGGAAATCAACGGTGTTGATCGTTCCATTAACATGAATCGTGTCAGAGGAATTGTAAACACGATACCAGCCTATTATCCAGAGATGAATGTAGCTGTGCCTGAAGAGAAGATTGTGTGGCGTGGCCTTCGTCCATGTTCACCTGACGGACTTCCTTACATCGGGCAATCCAACCGATATGAAAACCTCGTTGTTGCAACAGGTCATTCTATGATGGGGCTTAGCCTCGCACCCGGAACAGGAAAACTTGTTTCGGAATTAGTCAATAATTCAAATACCAGTATTAATCTCAAGCCTTTCAATATCCATCGGTACATGTAACGGGCATCTCAACAAGCTCTCTGAAAATTGAACAACAACGCAGTCACAACTTCAGAAAATCAATCCGGTGGTTTCGCGGGTCATCCTCGTGGACTTACTACATTATTCTTTGTAGAAATGTGGGAGCGCTTCAGCTACTACGGCATGCGTGCTTTGCTGTTGCTGTACATGGTAGAAAGTGTTGAACGAGGTGGTCTTGGTCTTTCTGAAAAAACCGGAGGAGCTATCTATGGTTTATATACCATGATGGTTTATCTTCTCGCGCTGCCGGGTGGTTGGCTTGCCGATCATTACTTCGGATTGAAAAAATCTGTTTTATATGGAGGATATATTATTGTATTAGGTCATGCTTGCCTCGCGCTTCCATTTACAGAAACATTTTTTGTTGGCTTGCTTTTAATCGCCATTGGCACAGGTTTACTAAAACCTAACATCAGCAGCATGGTAGGAGAGCTTTATCCTGCTCATGAACAGGCAAAACGTGATGCCGGATTCTCTATTTTCTATATGGGCATCAACATTGGAGCGTTTGTTTCACCCTTTATCACGGGCTACCTGGGCGAACAGGTTAACTGGCATTATGGATTTGCTATTGCAGGTTTAGGAATGGTAATAGGTGTTGCATACTACAAGTTTTCTGAAAACAGATTAGAGAATGTTGGTTTGCCTCCTGTTCAAACATCTGTTGAAAGCAAAACCGCTAAGGAAAAAAATATCACTACATGGCTATGGATTTTATCGGTTGGGCTTATACTGTTAGTGGCAATGATGATTTTAAAAATTGTAGTCATCGATCCGGTGTTGTTGGCACAAGCATCGGCTTATGTTATTGGTTGCAGCTCTATACTTTATTTCGCCTACATTTTTCTCTTTGAAAACCTTACAGCAGAAGAGAAAAATAAAGTAAAAGTAATCTTCCTATTTTTTCTTTTGTCAATAGCTTTTTACTCGGGATATGAACAACAGGGTTCTTCCCTGAATTTATTTGCCAAGCGATACACCAATATGGTTGTTGGAAATTTTGAAATGCCTGCAGGTTGGTTGCAGTCCATTCCTCCGATAGCTGTCATTATTTTTTCACCATTGTTTGCATGGCTATGGGTAAAACTTTCGCATAAAAAATTAAATCCATCTATACCTGTTAAACTTTCTATGGGATTAATTTTTGCCGGACTCGGATACCTCGTAATGATGAAAGCATCGCAGATTGTAGCGCACCAGGGCAAGGTGTTGCCAACATGGTTGATTGTGACATACATCATTCATACTTTTGGCGAGATCTGTTTATATCCCGTTGGTCTTAGTGCTGTTACAAAGCTTTCACCAAAGCGTGTTGTTGGTCAAATGATGGGCTTGTGGTTTATGTCTCTCGCTTTTGGAAATTTAATAGCAGGAATTTTTGCAGGACAGTTTGATGAGAAAATAATAGGAGAAGATTCATCGTACATGGCCGGATTATTTTTTAATGTCGCTATTGCCATGTTTATCGCCGGAATTATCGGGCTGATACTTTTTAAACCCATCAAAATTCTTCTTGAGAAGAATAATCCATCGAAATAGCCGAACTAATGCTTTTTTCGACCGCGTAGTCGGATGTATTGCCACCTATCCAAAACAAACAATATAATTTGGTCAAAATAATATTACCATAAGATAATATTTGGGAAAAGTCGTCAAGGGATAGCACATACTTTTATACTATACCTAAAACCTTATTCTATGACGAGAATAATTACACGATTAAAAATTGTGCCACCAATTGTCATACTAATGCTGCTGGTAGCGCATTTTTCTTATGCACAAGTCCCCATTCAGGGACAAATTAAAGATGAGACAGGTGCTGGATTGCCA
>DATCRE010000663.1:0-6280 GCA_036569145.1 Cyclobacteriaceae bacterium | reverse complement strand
TCAGCAAGGATCGCTTGTTAATCCTGATTCCATCTTTCCAAAACAGATTGTATTAAAAGGCAAAAGTCATTATGACAATTTTGGTAAGTTCTCGAACACGCCATTTGATTTTACTTATAAAAACTTTTATCCGCTCACAACACAAACAAAGCTACTCCGTGCATTGTTGTTTCCTGAAACTGTAACGTATGCAAGACAGTTTCATATCACTGAAAAAGATCGAAAGTTTGTGCTGCAATATATGTCGCAGTTGCCTTGTGAAACTTCCTTCCCACCCTACTACAAAGACACTACAATGTATTACGATGCGTATTGTAAATTCCTGATGTATGGAACCGATCATAAAAGAATTTCTCCTTCCATTCGTATTTTCAATAAGGTAGGTGATGCTTATGGCTACCTGATTGACAACGCTTACATCATAGATTTTGATAAAGGCATTGAGTTTATGATCTCGGCTGTTATTAACTGTAATGTAAATGATGTCTACAATAACGACACGTATGCTTATGACAGCATTGGTTATCCGTTTATGAAAAACCTGGGACAGCTTATTTATAATTATGAATTGAAACGACAACGCAATCATAAACCTGACTTGTCAGCATTCAGGTTTACGTATGATCGATAAATTAAACCGTTACAGATTTTAAGCTAAACGAAAATACACTGCCTTTGCCAATCTCACTTTGAACAGTAATTGTTCCGCCTTGCACTTCAATAAACTCTTTTGATATGGCAAGCCCTAAACCTGTGCCTGAAGGAGAGCCTGGTACTTGAAAAAATTTTTCAAAAATTCGGTTGATGTATTTTCTATCGATGCCGGGTCCATAATCCTCCACTGAAAATTTTACGAGATCATTTTCGTTCCGACATTTCAAAATTACAATTCCATTCTCCGGACTATACCGGATGGCATTCGTTAAAAAATTTACTAAGACCCATGTTGTTTTATCAAGGTCGGCTTGTACGAAAGGAATTATAGCTGGGAGTTGCACATCAAGTTTAACACGCTTTCGTTCGGCATGAAACTTCACGGCCTCTAATGCGAAGTTTACAATTTCACCAGCATCGCTCTTTTGGATATTCAGTTTTATGTTTCCTGTTTCAACCTGCGAAAGATCCAGTAATTCATTTGTTATCCTTGAAAGTCTTGTTGTTTCATCTGACAATGTCTGTAAGATGTTGTTCTGCTCATGATTAAGTGTGCCAACGCGTTCATCCTTCAATAGTTTTGCGCACATCTGCAAGGATGCTATGGGTGTTTTAAGTTCATGCGAGATCATGGCAATGAAATTGGTTTTGGCAAGATCAAGCTCTTTGTACGAAGTAATATTCTTCAACAATATCACCTCGCCAATATGCAGCGTTTCATTTTCACCCGTTGGTGAATATTTTATAGTAATAGCTTCTTTAGAGAAATAATTTTCCTTGCCTGAAATAACAACTTTAACCAATCCTGAATTTCCTGATTCATCTTTACGAATAAGACTTCGAAACAAATCATTTTGAAGTGCAACATCAGGAGCGTATCGTCCTATAACTTTATCGGGCGTGAGGTTCAATAAAGAAAACGCCTGATCATTTACAAAGACAACTTTATTGTCTTCATCCAAGCCAATGACGGGATCTGTCATCCGATTAATAATGGTTTCAATTCTTTTCTTCTCAAACAAGAGTTTCGCCAGGTTGCTATGCTCATACTCATCAAGCTTTTCGGCCATCTTGTTAAAAGCTTCTGCCAATTCTTCAAACTCATCCTTTCTTTCAAAGTGCAATCGCTCTTCATATTTTTTATTGGCGATTGATTTGATACTCTTCGTTAACTGAACAATAGGGTTGGCTATATAACCCGGAAAGTTCATAATGAATGTAAAAGCTATCAACGAAAAAACTGTTCCAATCATAATGAGATAGGTTGATGCTTTTGAAGCCGTTTGTTGTGTGAATGTATTTTTTCTGATGATGGCTTGCATATTCAACTCCTGAATAGCGAGCGACAAACCTCGAATAGTAGCCAGGTCTTCTCTCCTAATGCCATTGTTTTTAATTTTTTCGAATACTACTCTAAGCGAATGTGTCAAATCTCGTTCGCCGGGTTCTGTCAGATTTTCTTCCTGGCCGCGAATATTCTTTTCAATGACTGATAATGCATGTACAGAATCTCGCTCAACACTATCGCAGCTCTCCAGTATATGCTTGGTATATTCAAGTGTCTCGTAGTTGTCTTTCAAAATATTTTCAGAGTCCTGGGCTAGTTCTTTAAGGTAATATAATCCCAGCCCCGCGATGGTTAAAATCACAGTGAAAAGAAAAACAACACCTAGCGTTACTTTGGTTTTTATGCTCATGACAAAATAATAAGGTCAATATCAGAATCAGAAAGTTTGTTCAACAGGCGATTGAAAATATTTGTATTAAGAATCACCTGCCACAAATGAAGATGCGGCTTACCAATACACACCGTTGTAATTTGCTTCTCTTCTGCCAGTCTTGCAATAGATGCTGGAATGTTTTCACTTTTTACTTGTATAACTTCAGCGCCAAGCTCTGTAGCTGTTTTCAAATTATTGATAAGGTGACGCTGCACAGAAAGTTTTATTCGGTTGGAATCTTCTTTTGTAGTTTGCACATAGAGCACATACCATTTTGAATTATAGTAACCTGCCAGGCGTGATGTTTTTCGTATGATCATCTTGGCAGTTTCATGGTTGCTGCTTATGCATGCCATAAACCTTTCATGGCGAAGCCTTGTGTTGATTGTTACTTCGGTATCAACTTTTCGTTCGACCTGGGCAGCAACTTCTTTTAATGCCAATTCACGAAGCTGAAGAATTTTCTCTGCCTGAAAAAAGTTTTTTAATGCTGTTTCTATTTTGGAAGAATGATAGATTTTTCCTTCTCTCAGCCGTGCAATAAGTTCGTCGGCGGTAAGATCAATATTTACTACTTCGTCTGCCAGGTGAAGTATACGATCAGGCACGCGTTCTTTAACTTCAATGCCAGTAATCTGTTGAACTTCTTCATTCAGGCTTTCGATATGTTGAATGTTTAAAGCGCTGATGACGTTAATTCCCGCATCCAGAATTTGCAATACATCCTGCCATCGCTTTTCATTTTTACTTCCTTCTATATTGGTGTGAGCAAGCTCATCTACAATTACTATTTCAGGATGTACATTCAGGATGGCTTGAAGGTCCATCTCATCAAGTTCTTTTCCTTTATAAAAAATTTTGCGTCGCGGAATAACAGGCAGGCCTTCCATGAGATCTTCTGTTTCTTTACGATTATGCGTTTCGATATAGCCAATCTTTACATCAACGCCATTCTTCAACATCGCGCGGGCCTCTTGCAGCATACGAAAAGATTTACCCACACCCGCGCTCATGCCAACGTATACCTTAAATTTTCCTCGTTTGGATTTTCGGATAAGGTTAAGAAAATGTTCAACTGATTTTTCTTTGTCTTCCATAATGAATTTGTTTCAATTCATAAATCAGATTGAATTTTATGCATCTATTATTTCAGATTATCCAAAGCTACATTTAATTGAAGAACATTTACGCTGGCCGGGCCAAACATTCCCATCAAAGGATTTTGAGTATGTTCACTTACTAAAGCTTCCAGTTTTTCCTGACTTATATTACGGATATGTGCTATGCGGGCAATCTGAATTCTGGCACTTGCAATTGAAATGTCTGGATCTAATCCACTGCCCGAAGCAGTAACAAGATCGGCTGTAATCTGATCTTTTTTTATTGACGGATTGTGAATCATAAATGTGTCTATTCTTGCTTGTACCTGCGCCAGGTAATCAGAATTGGAAGGACCTTTGTTACTTCCTGCTGAACCTGCAGCATTATATCCTACTGCTGATGGACGTGACCAGAAATATTTATCAGCTGTAAAAGTTTGCCCTACATTAGCAAAGCCATATCGTTCGCCGGTAACGCTATATTTTATAATTTCTCCTTTTCCATTATTCGCTGCGAATTGAGCAACGCTCCAAACTGCTACAGTATACACGCCACAGAAAAAACCAACGCAGCAGATTGTTAATAATATTGATGACAGGATGTGATTTTTCATAGTTGATTAAATAATGGATGCAATGATTAAATCGATAAGTTTTATTCCGACGAAAGGAACGGCAATACCACCTAAACCATAGATAAGAAGATTTCTTCTCAACAACGCTGCTGCCCCTATGGGTTTATAAGCAACACCACGCAATGCCAAGGGAATAAGCATTGGAATGATAATAGCATTGAAAATAATAGCAGAGAGAATCGCACTCTGCGGACTATACAGATTCATAATATTTAATCCTTGCAAGGCTGGTATGGAAACAATAAACAATGCTGGCACGATGGCAAAATATTTAGCAACATCATTGGCAATGCTGAATGTTGTAAGTGTGCCACGTGTCATCAATAATTGTTTACCAATCTCTACTACTTCAATCAGCTTGGTTGGATCGTTATCAAGGTCTACCATGTTGCCAGCTTCTTTTGCTGCAGCAGTACCACTGTTCATGGCAACACCAACATCTGCTTGTGCCAATGCAGGCGCGTCATTTGTTCCGTCACCCATCATGGCTACAAGCTTGCCAGCAGCCTGTTCTTTTTTGATGTACTCCATCTTGTCTTCTGGTTTAGCTTCAGCAATAAAGTCATCAACACCTGCTTTCTCAGCAATATACTTTGCTGTTAAGGTGTTGTCACCTGTTACCATAACCGTCTTCACGCCCATCTTGCGCAGGCGTTCGAAACGTTCGCGTATGCCAGGCTTGATAATATCCTGAAGCTCGATAGCACCAACCACTACGTTATTTTCAGAAACAACAAGTGGTGTACCGCCATTGGAAGAAATTGTTTTAACGGTTGCCATAATTTCCGCTGGCATTATCTGACCATTTTTTTCAGTCAGATTTTTTATAGCATCATACGCTCCCTTGCGAATACTTCTTCCATCCAGTTCAATACCTGACGTTCTTGTTTCAGCCGTGAACTTAATGATTTTAGCATTTGGCAATCCGTAAGAAAAATCAGACTTACTGCCGATGGCATCAGGATGTCTGAATCCTTTTGACGCTGCAAGCTCTACAATAGATTTACCTTCGGGAGTTTCATCAGCAAGCGAAGCAATGGTAGCGCATTCAATCAGTTTATCTTCTCCTACACCATTGGCAGGATAAAAGTTTGTAGCCTTGCGATTGCCAATCGTAATCGTTCCGGTTTTATCTAATAAAATTGTATCAAGATCACCAGCAGTTTCAACTGCCTTTCCTGATTTGGTTATAACGTTCGCACTCAAGGCACGATCCATTCCGGCAATACCAATGGCTGAAAGCAATCCACCAATTGTTGTTGGAATCAGGCAAACAAAAAGTGAAATGAATGCTGCGATGGTGATGGGTGTACTGGCATACAACGAAAAGGGTTGAAGCGTTACACAAACAATAATGAAGATGAGTGTGAATGCTGCCAGCAAAATTGTTAGTGCTGTTTCATTAGGTGTTTTTTGTCTCGATGCATTTTCAACCAGGGCGATGATCTTATCGAGGAAACTTTCACCAGGTTGTGCTGTTACGTGTACTTTTATTCTGTCGGAAAGAACTTTTGTTCCACCTGTAACGGATGATTTGTCGCCGCCAGATTCGCGGATAACCGGAGCAGACTCACCTGTGATTGCACTCTCATCCACCGTTGCAATACCTTCTATAATTTCTCCGTCGGCGGGAATAACATCACCGGCTTCACAAATAAATATATCACCTCTTCTTAATTGACTTGAAGACTTTGTTACAATGCTTCCGTTATCGTTGAGAACTTTTGCCGGTGTTTCTTCACGTGTTTTTCGTAAGCTGTCGGCTTGTGCTTTTCCTCTTGCTTCGGCTATAGCCTCAGCAAAATTGGCAAACAACAATGTAAGAAGCAGCACGATAAAAATTGAAAGGTTATAGGAAAAGGAACCTTGTGACTTCTCACCCATTAGCACCCAGATACAAACGGCAAGCATAATAACTGTTCCGATCTCAACCGTGAACATCACAGGATTTCGAAACATGATCTTTGGATTAAGTTTTATAAATGATTGTTTCAATGCTTCGATCACAAGATCACGTTGAAACATAGGTGTTTTTCTTTCTCTGGTAGTCATAACTAATTTCTTTATATAGATTATGCTTTATAAATTAATTCATACTGAAATGTTCTGCGATGGGGCCTAATGCCAGCGCTGTGAAAAAAGACAGCGCAACAAGAATAGCGATGACTGC
>DATCRE010000662.1:0-6243 GCA_036569145.1 Cyclobacteriaceae bacterium | reverse complement strand
TGAATGAGTAACGATACAAATTCTTCTACAATGAAACTGCCTTCTCATACCGAACTCACACTTCAACTCATCAGAGAAGAATTAAAATGCCGCAAGCTTTTCAACAGCCTCCGTAAACTTGGCTTCCACGATTGTCCCTATCAACCTAACCTCGATAATCTCATCATGACTTATGTTGGTTTAGCTGATAATGATGATGAGGGGTTTGAATTTTATTATAGTGTAATGGATACACATAGTGAACTTGTTGATGAAACGATGGAATCTGCTGTGGAGCAGGCGTTGGAGGTTTATGTTAAATTGTCTAAGTAAAACTCAACTAGCGCAAGCTTGTTCAAGCGTCCGCTTGGACACACATAACTTCAGCGTCCGCTGACCACTATTCTTAATCAAGCGTACGTTTGAAATGTTATGCGTACAAACGGACACTTGCACGATGTCTTGAACAAGAATATAGTGTTGAACCTAGAAAAGTAGTTAATGACTACACAGTTGAAATCGCTGGTGTTAGTAAACACGCTAGCTGCTAAGGTTATTTTTTAAACAAAAACGGCTTATTTGAATAAAGTAGATCAAATAAGGTTTTTATTTTAACCTTATTTGACTAATTTACTTCCATTATGGCATTAAACCCCTTTTCAGAAGATCAAATCATAGCCCGGCTTCAGTTTGAAAATCCCTGGTGGGTAACGGGTGGTTTGGAAAATTACTACCAGGCACTGAAGCCACGACTCTACTTCAACTTGTTCTATCCTCTGGTAAAAACCACCACGGTGCACCGGGCCACTGTACTCATGGGGCCCAGGCGCGTGGGTAAAACCGTAATGTTATACCATACCATTCAGCAGTTAATAGCCGATGGCGTACCACCCCAAAAAATTTTATACGCATCCATCGAAACACCCATCTATAACAACATCGCACTCGATGATCTTTTTACCATGGCCAAAAAAGCCACTGGCAATATGGACTCAACGGGTTGGTATATTTTTTTTGACGAGATACAATATTTGAAAGAATGGGAGGTGCATTTGAAAACCCTAGTAGATGCTTACCATACTACCAAGTTTATCGCCAGTGGTTCCGCCGCGGCAGCATTAAAACTAAAAAGTAATGAAAGCGGTGCAGGTCGCTTTACTGATTTTATGTTGCCACCCTTAACCTTTTATGAGTTCATCCATCTTAAAAATTTAAGCGCTCTTATTAAACCTGACACCATTAACTGGAAAGGTAACATTGCTATTTTTTCATCAACCACCAACATCATTGAATTAAATAAGCACTTTGTAAACTATGTAAATTTTGGCGGCTATCCCGAGGTGATATTCAGTGCCGAAATACAAAGCAATCCCGGTCGGTTTATGCGGGCTGATATTATTGATAAAGTATTACTCCGCGACTTGCCAGGTCTTTATGGCATTCAGGATGTGCAGGAACTCAACTCACTGTTTACAACGATAGCCTGGAACAGCGGCCAGGAATGTAGTATTGATGAGCTCAGTAAAAACAGTGGTGTAAAAAAAACTACACTGCGTCAATACTTGGCTTACCTCGAAGCAGCCTTTTTAGTCCATCTTGTAAAACGTGTTGACCAAAAGGCTGGCCGTTTTCAACGCGAGAATTTCTTTAAAATCTATCTGACAAACCCCAGCTTAAGAAGTGCATTGTTTGCACCGCTCACAGCCGAAGCCGATGGGATGGGTGCCATTGTAGAGACTGCCATCTTTAGTCAATGGATGCAACGCATCTCATTTATTCCGTATTACGCCCGTTGGAAAAACGGTGAGGTTGACCTGGTGAATATCAGCCGGAAAACAAATCGCCCAGATTGGGCTGTGGAAATTAAATGGAGTAACCGGTATTTTGAAGCACCAAATGAACTGAAGAGCCTTGCGTCTTTCTGTGAAGAAAATAATCTAACGCAGGCATTAGTGACAACTATTGATAAATCAGGAATTAAAGAATATAATAACATTCAAATTCAATATTTGCCGGCAGCCGTGTATGCCTATAACGTTGGTAAAAATACATTGGAGAGTCAAAAGTGATCTGCAAAATAGTTGAAGAATTAAGGACGCTTGAAATGTTATGCGTACAAGCGGACGCTTGCACGATGTCTTGAACAAGATCGGAAACCTGCAAATGTAAATGTGTCACTCCTTCGGAGTTTAAATCAAATTCATTCTATCATTTCTATAATCATATCTGCCCTTCAGGCTTTGAGTCGTTAGTTAAAAAAGTTATAGTTAATGATTGAGATTTAAGTTCCCGGTTCAATGTTCAAAATTTGATACGGTGTTGAAAACCTTGAGCTTTAACAACAGTGTCAGCAAGTTTATAGTAATACAACCGTGGACAGTAGACTATCGTCTGTGGACTCAAAACCATCAATGCCCAATTCTGATCTGCATATCTTCCAACGCTACGCCTTTTGTTTCTGGCATCATGAATCTCACATAAAGTAATTGTAAAACCATCATGCCTGTGAAGAATAAAAAGATTGGTCCGCCGCCAAACATACCGGCAGCCAATGGAAATACATTGGCTATGATAGCAGCGAATACCCAATGGCATAAGCTACCAAAAGACTGACCTGAAGCTCGAACTTCATTTGGAAATATTTCACCTATGAAAACCCAGATTACTGCGCCTTGTCCAATGGCGTGAGATGCTATGAACACAAAAATAAAAATAGAGATTCCATCAAATGAATCACGATAAAAAGCTTGGGCAATTAAGCTGAGAGAAATAATATAACCGAAAGATCCGATATACATTAACATCTTTCGTCCATACCTGTCTATGAGTGATAATCCTATCATGGTGAAAATGAGATTCACCAAACCAATACCTGCCGAACTTAACAAGGCTGTAGACTTACCAAGTCCGGCCATTTCAAAAACGCGGGGCGCATAGTAGATAATGGCATTAATACCCGACATCTGGTTGAAGAGTGCAATTAAGAAAGCAAGTAAAATTGGCCAGCTATACTTTGATGAAAAGAACGCATGTGTTGTGGCCTTCGCTGCTTCGTGCTTTGATTTAATAATAGATAAAAGCGTTTCTTCTGCAACTTCAGGATCTATATCATTCAATACTTTCCTGGCTCCTTGTACATCATCCTTCTTTAGTAAAAGCCAACGTGGACTTTCAGAGATCAGTGTTGTAAGGAACGTAAAGATTAGTGATGGAATACCTACAACTCCCAACATCCAACGCCAGTCACTGCCTCCATGTATAAAATGTTGAAAGAGATAATTTGATACATACGCAAATAAAATTCCGAAGACAATATTAAACTGAAACAGTCCTGCAAGAAAGCCTCTCTTTTTAGGCGAAGCGATTTCCGAAATATAGAGCGGCGAAATAACCGAAGATGCACCGATGCTAAATCCACCTAGCAACCTAAAGATCATAAACGTATAAACATCTCCGGATAAGGCACAACCCACAGCAGAAACAAAGAATAACAAACCTACCCAGAACAAACTTCTCTTTCGTCCAAATGTGTCAGCAAAATAACCGCCGAATGCTGCACCCGCTACGGTTCCATATAGGGCAATAGAAACCGCCAGCCCGTGCATGGCATCACTAAGCTGCCATAGTTTTTGAATGGTTTGCTCTGCACCGGAAATTACCGCTACATCAAGGCCAAATAAAAAGCCACTTAAGGCTACCGTAAAACTCCAGAGTAATAGTTTATTTTTCATCCTTGAATAAGTAAATGCAAGCTAATGTAGCAATAAGTAAACAAAAAGCCTCGATGCTACGAACGACATCGAGGCTTTACTTATTTTTTCTTACACTATTTGAAATATTGAGGGAAATTTTTCTTTACATAATTTGCACTCACGGTTATGCTATCAATCGGATCAATTTTAAAATTACTACCCTGCTCAACAAAGAGATGTTTTACACCAGCAAGTTCTGTATCAGGCATGATCTTACTGAAATCAATAGAGCCATTACCCATTTCAGAATAATCTTTACTCACCTTATCCATGTCTTTAATATGCCACATCACATAGCGTCCCGGATATTTCAAGAACCATTCGTGAGGTGCAAGCTTTGATGCCTTTGCAATCCAGTAAATATCCATTTGTAGTTTCACTAATGATGCATCTGTCTCGTTGATGATGATATCATAACCTATTTGTCCGTTGTGTTCTACAAATTCAAAATCGTGATTGTGATAGGCTATACCAAGATTGGCTTGCTTAACCTGTTCACCAATACGATTAAGTTTTTCAGCAACTACTTTAAATTTATCAATGGTACGCGATTCAGGATCGAGCCAGGGCCAGGTAATATATTCCTGGTGAAGTGCATGAGCGCCTTCAATGCACTGATCTATGTATCGCTTTAGTTCGTCGTTGGATTTATTAACGAATTGTGTAAGATCATAATGACCACTTGATGTGGTGAGATTCAGATCAGAGAGAATTTCATAAAATTCCTTTGCATCATAACCATAATATTTTCCATTGGCTGCATCAAAGCCATAGGTTTCAAATTCTTCATAGCCGATCTCTGAAAATTTCTTTAATGAACCTTTAGGATCTTTGGCCATCGCATCACGAACACTGTAAAGCTGAAGACCAAGTTTAAACTTTTGTTTCGATTCGAAAGCAGAACTCAGGAATGCAGCCGAGGTAAGCAGACCTGCCTGCCACAAAAATGTTCTGCGGTTTGTGAGTTGTGAGTTTGTGTTATTGCTCATATTAAAGTTTTATAGTCAATGAAAGTTATTGACTATAAAACTTTGTATCACTACCGTTTAAATAATCAGGATTAAAAACCGATAGATGATTTGTTCAATCCTGGATTACAAGATTTTTTCCAGAACTTTCAGCATCATTCTGGTATCGTATACATGTCAGGTAATTCGTTTACCAGAAGTGCTTCTGACTTATTTGTAAAGGTCACGAAATCCGACGCATTAGAACATGACGGCGCTGGTACATAATAATTTTTTCCACTGCCGTTACTCCAGAACATAACAAAAGCGATCTCAACATCATTAGCTGTAAGCGCGTTGTAAACATAATTTGAAAACCAACCTGAAATTGGTGTGTTAGATGTTGTAACCTGGTAGCCTGTTTCCGTCAATGCTGCAACTTTAACTTTTGCTTTTGCCAGGTCAGAAATGATTTTAAGTTTTTTATTGGCAAGATCGGAGCCTGTCTGACCTTTACCACTTTGCAAATCACCATAATTATCCATTCCTAAAATATCAACATACTCGTCGCCGGGATATCGGCTCAAATATTTGTCTTGTGTATCATAACTGTTATCAGGACCGAGGCAGTACAAAACATTATGAACTCCTTTAGTGTCTCTCAAATACTCAACGGTGAACTGATAAACTGTTTTATATTCTGTTGCTGTACAGAAAGATGCTCCCCACCAAAACCAACTGCCATCATACTCATGAAACGGACGAAAGATCACTGGAATAAGATTGCCATTTGAATCTTTCAGATTATTAAATACTGATGCAACTTTATCTAGCTTTGTTTTATACCAATCGTGGTTTTCACCACCGGGCAATATGCTTTTGAAGGCTTTTGTTTTTTGATCAGTAGTCATATTGCTTACATAGAAAGCCTCTTCCTTATAAGGCTCACGGATATGCCAGCTGAAAATATTGATCATACCTTTTGCATACGCATTCTTAACATTGGTGATGATTGCCTCTTCCTGCTGATAAAACCAGTTTGAGCTTTGTCCATCATTACTCTTGTCGGTGATGAACATAAAATCGGAGCCTAACAACGCCGGATCATTGCCCGTTGTTTTTTTTATGTCGGAGTCGCCAGAGACATCATTATAAAATCCACTAAAAGCATCTTGTTGACCTATGGCAAAATTTGTCTTCGACATGGTTTTCAAATTATAGAACAAGGCAACTGTCTCTGCTGTTGCCAGGCTATCTACCATGTACCTGGTAACGTTTTGTTTTGTGAGCGTTACTGTGGTGGTTGTCGTTGTATCGACGGTTGGATTGGTGACAGCTTTCACTTCACTATCCTTTGAACAACTTGTCAGCACCAGCAGAGAAGCGCAAAAAAAGATTACTATGTTTTTCTTCATCATCATACTCATCAGCCTAATTTTTATTATCAGCCTTAAAGGTAGCGTGCTAAAATATTTATGATGATGACAAAATGTTAAAGAAGAGGTATTGATTTGATGTTGGTAGAGAAAAGAATAAAAGAAAGTGAGATTTTGTTATCAGTCGAC
>DATCRE010000661.1:0-2799 GCA_036569145.1 Cyclobacteriaceae bacterium | reverse complement strand
ATTGTTGGCATTCGCATTTCTTTTGCCAGCGTTGTTTTTTTCTGTCTATGAAATTTCTTCATTGAACAGAGAAGAAAAAATGATCCAGGAAATCTATAGCAAACAACTTGAAGCCATTCTGTTTTCTGTAAATCAATACTCTGATGATGTTCTCAATAGCTGGATTTCAAAAATAGAAGCAGGCCTGGAAGAAGAGCATAGGCCAGACAGTCTGCCTCCGAAAATAAATACCCTATTAAATTTCTATTCCTCCATCACCCACATTGTTGTGTTTGATACGCTACAGCAAAAACCTGTTCATACTGTTTTTTCACTGCACGAATCTGATTCTTACTTCGTGAATACGGTCGACGCCGTCTTTAAACAAAACAGGTTGCAGATCGATAAGCTGATCTCTTACAAAAGGAGTGGCTTTCAGAAAATTGATGTCATTCCAAATGCATTGCCAAAGAAAACTCCATTACACACATTATTTTTTATACGCGAAGATCAGATAGAACATCTTCAAGTAGTCGGTTTGATTATTAATGCTGAAACTTTCATAACGGATATGATTGGGCCGCGATTACAAGTCGTTGCACACGATCAATTTGTTTTATCAGCCTTTAAGAAGGGAGAAGCAAATCCGGTGTATTCAACACTTGCATCAGACAATACTGCAGTAGGAGCCGCTGCACAGACAAAAGATTTCTGGTTGTTTCCTGACTATACATTGGGTATCCGCACAAAAGGTTCGTCGTTAGAAGCTGTTACGCACGAACGTACTACTACCAATTTATTTCTGTTGATAACACTCGATGTTGTTCTGATTATGGCCGTGATATTGGTTTTTCGTAATGTGAAAAAAGAAGTGAGACTTGCGCAGAATAAAGCAGATTTTGTTTCCAATGTATCGCATGAAATACGAACACCACTTGCCTTGATTAGCATGTTTGCAGAAACACTTGAGTTGGGTCGTGTGAAGACAGAAGAAAAGAAGCAGGAGTATTACGGCATCATTAGTAAAGAAACACAAAGGCTCACTGGTATTGTCAATAAGATTTTAAATTTTAGCCAGACAGAAGCTAACAAGAAAACATTAACGATAGAACCAGTACACGTGAGTACTGAGATCAGGAAGGTACTCAACACGTATGATTTCCATTTCACACAAAAAGGATTTATCCATACACTTAAAGGTGAACTTGATCTGATGGTGATGGCTGATCGTGAAGCGCTGGTGGAGTGTTTGATAAACCTGATTGACAACGCCATAAAATATAGCGCCGATAAAAAGCAAATTGAAATAATGCTTGAATCAGAAAACGGCTTTGGACTAATTGTCGTAAAAGACCATGGCATTGGTATAAGCTCTATGGATCAAAAGCATATCTTTGATAAGTTTTACAGAGTCTCGAGTGGTGACCTGGCAAAGAGCAGGGGGACAGGTCTTGGACTTTCACTTGTAAAGCAACTGATGGAAGCACAACACGGACGTGTAACAGTGTCGGGTATACCAGGTAAAGGGTCAACTTTTATTTTATATTTTCCGTTGTACATAAACCATTAATGATCTCATGGCTACACTGCTGATTATAGAAGACGAACCCGCCATGCAGTTGGGCCTGAAAGATAATCTTGAACTGGAAGGCTACACCGTTGATCTTGCAAGTGATGGAGAGGAAGGATTGACAAAATTAAAAACAACTAATTTTGATCTTGTTTTACTAGATGTCATGCTTCCGAAATTATCCGGCTTTGATATTTGTAAAGCAGCAAGAGCACAGGGAATAAACACACCAATAATTTTACTAACAGCAAAAGGAGAAGAGATTGATAAAATACTCGGACTTGAATTAGGTGCCGATGATTATATAACCAAACCTTTTAGTGTGCGCGAGTTATTAGCGCGTGTCAAAGCCATGTTGCGCAGAAGTAAGCCAGATGCCCAGGCAGCAGATAAATTTATTTCCATAGGTCGCTTGCAAGTTGACTTCGCCACCTTTCAAACAAAAGAAGATGGCGTTGATATTAAACTATCACATAAAGAATTTGAGATACTTGCCTATCTCTATCAGAATAGAAATCGTGTAGTGAGCCGCTATGATTTACTTGAACATGTTTGGGGTTATGATGAACAGATTACAACGCGTACGGTTGATAATTTCATTGTACGGTTGCGTCAAAAAGTAGAACCCAATCCTAATCAACCCAAAATTATTGTAACCGCTCATGGCATAGGTTATAAAATGATTCCCTGAAGTTTCCAGCCCTTCAATTCTTTTAGACTTGTGACAATTTGTTACAAACCTTTACCATGTTGTTACATCTCCCGTGGAAACTGACCGTTCATTGACTTGTAATGAAATTCAAAAAGATTAAAACCATTTCACGTCATGAAAACTAAAATACTTATTATCGCCACTGCCATTGTCCTGCTTGCAGGACTTTTCACGTCCGTCCGGGCACAATCAACTGAAGAGCCCACCATAAAAATTTTACCCGGTAATCAGCCTGGCCAACTGAAAATTTTATATGTGCACGATACAGATCAATCTGTCGAAGTTAAATTTTATAATGATGATGGATTAATAGCTTACGATAAAATAGAAAGAGGAACCTTCAGCAAAGGTTTTCTGAAACGATATGATGTGAGCAGAATTAGCGAAGAAAGATTCATAATAGAAATAACGGATGAAAATCTTTCACGGAGATACAGCGTTATAGCTTCTGATGATAATAATGCATACACCAGCGTTCTTGAGCGTACAGCATATTTGCGACCAGTAGTTGCTTTATCAAATTAACTTAGTTCTGGGT
>DATCRE010000660.1:0-5728 GCA_036569145.1 Cyclobacteriaceae bacterium | reverse complement strand
GTTTAAAACACTTTATCCAGATACGTTGGCTTGTTATCGGTTTCTTGAAAATTTAAAATGGCAAAACACATTTCGATGCCGCAAGTGTGAGAATGAAAAATTTTTTGACGGTGCTCATAAATTCTCACGTCGCTGTACGCGATGTGGCTATAATGAATCGATAACAGCATACACCATCTTTCATAGCATAAAATTTCCTATCGAGAAGGCGTTTTACATTGCTTATCTGGCTGTGTTGGGAAATAAGGATAAAGATCACACTCTTGAAAAAATGGCTGAAGAGCTTGAGCTCAGAGTTAACACGCTATGGAGTTTTAAGCATAAAGTCACGGAACGTATTTCAGATCTCGAAAAGAAAGGACATAAGCCTCATGCTTCCCGTTGGGAAGAGGTCATCATGCTTCCTGATGTGCATAAAACTTCAGTAAAAAAGCAGTCAAGTAAGCTTCGCAAACCCATCGATAATTGAAATTAGCCGTTCTGCTATTTTGTTTTAAAGAGCCACTATTGTAATAGATTTTTTAGTTTAAGGCAGGCTCTTAAAATCAATTGTTTTTATTCTGGTAAATACAGCTTTCCAATCTCCTTAATTGTCCCTGAAATCGTTTGAAATCAATGTTTTTATTGTGTTAAATACTGTAGACCGATTGTATCAAATTGAGGAGGTGTTTGATCAGATTTCTCTTAAAAAATTCCCTTTTAAGCTTGACAAGTCCAAACTTCACTATCGCGAACAGGGCATAAAATCAATAAAAACTGTCTCGCAATAGGCATTATGAAGAAAAGAATTTTACTGCTTTTCACATTACTGGTCAGCACTTTAGCCTTTGCCCAAACCCATACTATAACGGGCAAAATAACGGATGTGGCGGATGGCAACCCTCTTCCCGGAGTAAATATTTTAGTTCAGGGCACAACCAAAGGCATTACAACTGACGTTGAAGGGGCCTATTCGCTGGAGGTAAGTTCAGAAGATGTATTGGTTTTCAGTTTTATAGGTTATAAGAGTCAGAGTGTGAAAGTTGGTAATCAAACCACAATCAACATTCAGATGGAAACTGATTCGAAAGAATTGGAAGAAGTTATAGTGGTAGGCTATGGCACTCAGAAGAAAAGTGATGTAACAGGTGCAACAGCAAATGTTAAGGGAGAAGAATTAACAAGACAGCCTGTTTTAACTGCTACCCAGGCAATTCAAGGTAAAGTTGCAGGTGTACAGATTATAAGCAGCGGACAGCCAGGGTCTTCTCCGCAGATACGTATGCGAGGTGTGAGCACTACAATAGCAGGTACTACATCATTATATGTTGTGGATGGTGTTTTAACAGATGACATTTCAAACATAAATACAGCTGATATTGTTGATATGAACATCTTGAAAGATGCTTCTGCAGCAGCCATCTACGGATCACGCGGTGCAAATGGTGTGATTATTATTACTACCAAAAGAGGAACTAACGGTGGACTTAAAGTTAGCTACAATAATAACATCGGATTTCGTCAGGCTTCCAATTTGGTAAAGATGGCGAATGCTGCTGAGTACAATAATTATTCCCAGGCAGCAACAGGTATAATTCCTCCGGCATCAACTTATAACACCAATTGGTATAGTACTATCTTGAGAAATGCACTGGAGCAAAGTCACAACCTTACCCTATCAGGAGGCACTGATAAAATTACACACTTGTTAAATATCGGTTACCTGAATGATCAGGGAATAGTGATTGGTAATAGTTTTAAACGATTAACGTTGCGACTTAATGAAGAATATCAGGTTACAAAGAATATTAAGTTTGGCGTGTTATCTTCTTATAGCAATGGCATTAATCAGAATGGTTTTGGAAATATTGATATCGATGCATACGGAAATATTGGTTCCGTTTATAATGATGCTTATCGTGCGGCACCCATTATCCCAAGCATCGTAAATGGTAAGTATGGAAATACATCGACATACCAAAACGTTGGAAATCCATTACTCGATCTGAAAGACAACAATGTAAGAGTTAAGGAGAACAGACTTCAAGGATCGGCCTTTACAGAAGTTCGACCAGTTTCATGGCTCGCGATCCGTTCATCTATTGGTGGTGATTTGAGAAGTTCTTTGAATCGCATCTATAATTATCAATTTACAAATGATGAAAAAACATTTGTGATTGCTGGTGGAAATCAATACAACAATAACAGTAACCTGAATATTAAAAACACTCAAACATTTCGTTGGGTGTGGGACAATACGGCCACCTTCTCAAAGAAATTCGGAGATCATGATATTACATTCTTAGCGGGTACAACACTGGAGAGATATACTCAAACCTGGATTTCTGCTTACCGGAAAGATGTACCATCAGATCCCAATCTTTGGTATATAAATGTTGGCGATGCAAATACTTCACAAAACGATGGAGGTGGTGATGAATGGGCGCGTAGGTCATACCTGGCGAGACTGAATTATGCCTATGCTGGCAAATATCTTTTCACAGCAACTTTCAGAAGAGATGGTAGTTCAAGATTACCACTTATTAATCGCTGGCAAAATTATCCATCCGTTGGTCTGAGTTGGATTCTCAGCAAAGAAGGATTTATGCAAGGCCAGGATTTATTTGATTTCCTGAAACTGAGAGTTTCTTATGGACGAGTTGGTAATGATCAGATTCCTACAGATTCCTATACCCGGACCGTTGCTCTGAATTTGCCTTATGCCTTTAATGGAAGTAAATCCAATGCAACTAATGGCGCACAAATTAATCAGTTTAAAGATTCAAAAATTACATGGGAAAATACAGAAGAATATGATGTTGCAGTCGAGTTCGCGGCTCTTCAATCCAAACTGACAGGTGAAATTAATTACTATGATAAAAAAGTTATAAATGCATTGATTAATAAACCACTCTTTGCCACGAAGGCTTATGATATTGATCATCTTCTATTAACCAATGCAGGTATTATTCAAAATAGGGGAATCGAGATTTCGCTAAACTGGAAGGATAATATTTCAGACAATCTTTCTTATACTATTGGAGGCAACGTCACATTTAATAAAAACAATATTGTTGCTCTTAACGGTGGTTTGCCAATACAGGGTGGAGGTATAGGAGCATCGCAGGGGTTTGTAACTTATTCTGATGTAGGACACCCCGTTGGAAGTTTTTATGTTCTAAAACAAATAGGTGTATTCAATTCTGATGCAGAAGTAGCAGCTTATACAAGTAAAGAAGGAAAAATAATTCAGCCCATAGCCCACGCAGGTGACTTCAAATATCTCGATTTAAATGGTGATGGTGTCATCGATGGCAAAGATCACATCTTCGCCGGGTCATACCAACCTGTTGCATATTTTGGAGTGAACCTTGGGGTAAACTTCAAACGATGGGACTTTAACCTTAGCCTATATGGAAACTCAGGCAATAAAGTTTATAATGGGAAAAGAGCTGTAAGAGTCTCTGGAACTGATAACGTTGAAAGAGATCTTGTATATAATCGGTGGACGCCTTCTAATCATACACAATCACAACCAGCAGCAAATACCGGTAATCAATTAGCATCAACATATTATGTAGAGTCAGGATCGTTTTTAAGAATAAACAATTTTACGATTGGATATGCATTGCAAAAAAGCCTGCTAAAGAAAGCAGGTATATCGAATATGCGAGTGTTTATCACATCACAGAATTTATTTACGTACAAGAAATACAGTGGTTTTACAGCAGAGTTACCTGGAGATGTTGTTAATGCCGGTATTGAACTAAGCTCTTATCCAACAACAAGAACAGTTGCCATTGGTGTAAACGTGGGATTTAATTAATGACAGAATCAACTTGAGAAAAATGAAAAAGTCATCAGCAATTCGTTATTCTTTTTTAGTTACGCTACTTGTTCTTTCATCGTGCAGTGATTTTCTCGATGTAAAGGTGCAGGGCGGTGAGACCATTGATGCAGATCCTTTGCTAGCGCAGAAACTTGTTACTGGTGTTTACAATACCTTAATGCAAGGAGATTGTTTTGGTAATGGTGACGTTCATGGATTTGGTTTTATTTCGTTGACAAATATTATATCCGATGATGCCGATAAAGGCAGTACCGCAAGTGACCAGCTTGTTCCTGTTGGCGATATCGATAATTTCACCATAACACCTACTAATAAATTCTGCGAAACAATTTGGAGTGGACACTATAATGGTATAGGTGCTTCCAATCAGGCACTTGCGGCGTTAGCATCATCTACCGCAATTGAGGCAGCACAATTGAAGAAGCTTCAAGGTGAAGTAAAGTTTATCCGCGGGTATCTGTATTTTAACCTGGTCAGAATGTTTGGTGGAGTTCCCCTCGTGTTACGAGTACCCAAAGATGTGAAAGATGCGGACACCGACACGACGTTTGTAACAAGAGCTCCCATAACTGTTGTATACGATAGTATTATCAGAGACTTACAGTATGCAATTGATGTTCTTCCATTAAAATCACAATCGTCCGTTGGTCATGCAAATAAAGGTGCAGCACAAGCGATGTTGGCCAAAGTGTATATGTATAAGGGAGAATGGGATAAAGTTTACACTTTAACAAATGAAATTATTACTTCTGGTCAATACTCACTCGCCGGCGATTATGCAACGATTTGGAGACAAGCCGGTGATAACAATGAAGAATCAATATTCGAAATCCAGACAGGTAGTTTTAATAATGAGAATCTGAAGATTGATAACTACACAGTTTGCCAAGGGCCACGCGTTGGCGGCAAAGGAGGATGGGATGATTTAGGATGGGGATTTAATGATCCATCGCTAAGCTTGATTAATTCATACGAACCTGGCGATGTTAGAAAAGATGCTACCATAATTTTTATTGATAATTCAGGTTTGCACAAAGGCACAATACTGTGGGATGGTCGCCGTCTACCAAGTTCAGATTCAGTTCAGAATCTCTATTACAACTATAAAGCATACACGAGTGTCACAGAAGAAAAGTATGCCGTAACAGGTGATAAGGATAGACCTAAAAATGTACACATACTTAGATATGCAGATGTCTTATTAATGTATGCAGAAGCTGCTCTCAATACAGGTCAGGGAGATGCAACAGGTGCTGTAAATCAAATCAGGGCACGCGCTAATCTCGCTGATAAAAGCAATGTGACTATAGATGACGTGTGGCAGGAAAGACATATAGAGTTTGCCATGGAGAATGATCGTTTCTGGGATCTTGTGAGACAAGGAAGAGCCGCTACGGTTATGCATGCAGCAGGTAAACTGAATTTTGTGGAAGGTAAAAATGAATTATTACCGATACCAAATTCTCAAATAATATTAAGCGGCTATAAACTAACGCAGAACCCTAATTACTAAACCATAAATTTTAATCTACTCAACATCTAAAAATTAAATCAATTTCTCACTCCAATTAAATTCAAGAAAATGAAAACTAAAATCAATTATTTACTCACAGGAGCCGTAGCATTAGCTGCACTTGTATATCAGGGCTGTTCCAAAAGCGACAGTAAGCTTCCGGCAATTAATGGTTATGACAAAGCAGGAGATGTTGCTTCAGAAAATCTTCTTGCCTATTGGACATTTGATGGAACTACAAATGAGTCTATATCAAGTACTGCACCGTCTGTATCGAAAGGAAATTCTTTTACTACTGGTGTAAAAGGACAAGCATTGAAATTAGCGAAAGGTTATCTTTTATTTCCAACCATCACAAAGTTGAGCGCTGCCAATGCATTTCCAAG
>DATCRE010000659.1:0-4059 GCA_036569145.1 Cyclobacteriaceae bacterium | reverse complement strand
GGTTTCTGGATAATTCAAAGCACATAATCTACGGGAAATATAATGGATTGATTTATCCTGATTTGTCCAGCAAAGGTTTGTGTAAAGAAGATCCGGAAAACTTTAAAGTTGTTGGCGAGATCATGCTTGATCACATTGACGAATATCGGAATGTCCTTTCAGAAGCAAAAGGTTATGATGTGAAATTTATTTGAAAATCAGACAGATAAAAATTGGAGTATGAAAAGAATCCCTAGGAAGAAAAAGAAGGCCATGAAAATGTGTGTCATTCTTCATTCTGGTAATCCCGGATGCCGAAAACTATCCACATCTAAAAGAAGATGGGTTAGTGCTTGGAAAGGAGGATATGGTATCGCGGCTGTATCTTTGACAATTCAAGATCGCAGAGAAGCAAACAAAGTTACATACAATGCCTTGAACGAATATTTTATAGCAAAACGATTAGAGAGAAAAAGACGAGAACGCAACTAACACTCCTCATAATACTCAACCAGCCGTTCGGATTCACAACCTCTACATGAAAGAGCATGATGATTACAGAGAATAATAAATGAAAGTAATAACGAAAAGAGACAAGCATGTTATTTGGAGAAATAAAAAAGGGATGTATATACGAATTTATACCACCATATCACGAAGCGGAATGGTATTATCTTAAGGCGATAGAGTTGAGGGGTAATTTTTGGTCATTCTGGGTCTTAGATAGAGATCTAAATCAAACCAACCGAACAGAAGAGCACAATGCTATTGAATGCGAGAGGTATTTATGTGAGTCTCCTTACGTACAAGGAGATAATCAAAGACAAATGGAAATGGAAAACGATTTCAACAGAAAGGTTATTCGATACGAACTCATAAGTTGCGTAGATGTTAATGAGTTGGGCCACACCATTAATGAATACCTAGAAGATGGGTGGGAATTGTATGGGAACCCATTCTCGTTTAATAGAGAAGGCAGCGTCACTGGCGAATCGTTCAACGTGTTTGCTCAAGCAATGATTAAATACTAGGATATGAAAGCAAACGAACTTAGAATAGGAAACTGGATTAACGCTGAAGTGAACGGCATTGATCAGTATGTACAAGTTTTCGAAATAAATGAAGATACTTTGAATGGGTTCAAGGGTATTTTAAGAACCGCGAAAGGAATTCCTCTCACTAAACATTGGTGCGAGAGGCTCCGAATGACATCAAGTGGGGGTGTAATATTTAAGATAAAGGTTAGTGATGACAGGGAAATCCAAGTTGATTTAAGCGATATTGGAGACATGTGGGCGTATATAGAAACTGTTTGCGACTATGTATCATTGGGTCCATGTGACTACGTACATCAGCTTCAAAATATATACTTCACTAGAACGGGTATAGAACTTAAAATTAATATGTGATGACTACAGAACAAAAGAAAGCAGAAATACTAGATTCGTTCTTTGCCGCATGGGAAGAATGTAAGCCACAGATAAACAGTGAGAATGAACTTGAAATTTATTGGGATTTGCTCAATGATCTCAGAATGCAGTATGAATCAATAAAAAACAAATGACAGAACAAGAAAAGCAATACTTCACCTCAGTCATCTATGAACTGAAAGACCAAATTGTATGGATGTCAGATAACATGATCCTTGAAAATATAGATCTAGAAATAATGTTGCATAACAGCGAAACGAATGCTATTAAGCTAGCAGACGAAGCGCTTTTAAAACTAAACAGATGACAACAGAATCAAATAAAGGCGTATATCTTGCAAGCGGATGGTCTGATACAGATCGTCTAGTAACCCTTACATCTTCGTTCTTGGATCTACTTGGATCTGAACTTAGAAACATGAATAACTATGAGGATGCTGCTGATTTAGCTGTTAGCATGGCAAAAAGAATGTTGAACAAAATCAAGGAAGAAGATGGCGATAGCAAATCCTAGAATACACATGATCTGCGGTATATGTGGATCTAACAAGCAGATGTCATTCGAAGTGAATCAAGCTGTAGACGATGATGAATGTCCTTACTGGGATGTATCAGTATCATGCAGCAATTGCTCATCAACAACTGGTCTTGATGAAATTATCAAATACAAACATAGCGACGAATGACCCACTTCAACATCGTAAAATACGTCGGCGAAAGCAATCAAATCACCAAATTCGGAAAACAATACGTTTCTTTACCTTGCATTAAAGATCCAAAGATGGTTGTAATCTACGCAGAGTATCAGGAAGGTAAATTACCAAAGTTCTCAAAGGAAGGCGTTTCAAGAGAACGTAAAAGCGATCTGTTTCTGGTAAAGCCAGTAGAATATGATCATGTAACGGAATGTAATAACATCATATCAGCAGCTCCGGGTTTTACGGAGATCGTATAAATTTTAAATTCAAAGTAAATGAACAAATTTACCCTTACCGGCGAGCTTATCGTCAAAAACGACAAAGTACAGGTTACTGAAAAATTCTCTAAGCGTGAATTCGTGATCAAAACAGATGGCGAACATCCGCAAGAAGTACAATTTCAGTTAGCTCAAGACAAATGCGCTTTGCTAGATTCATACAACATTGGAGACAAGATCGATGTTAATTTCAATATTCGAGGCCGAGAATGGACAAGTCCTCAAGGCGAAGTGCGCTACTTCAATACACTAGATGCATGGAAACTAGACTTGGTCATGAAGGCTGGATCTGATGGGTTACCAACCTCGCCAAATGCAAATAGCCTGTCTCCTATCAATTCACTTCCAGACGACTCGCAATTGCCCTTCTAAAATGGTAGTATTCTAATGCACACTGTCAACATAAAACCCCTATCAGCAAACGGGGCATTCAAAGGTAGAAGATTCAAGACCAAAGAGTACATAAAGTACCAAAAGGACTTGAGTCTTATTCTGCCTAAGATTAATCTTCCAGACCCACCTTTCGTACTCTACCTAGAGTTTGGGTTCTCTAACAGCCTGAGTGACTGGGACAATGGTATAAAACAATTTCAGGATTGCTTATCTGAGAAGTACAATTTCAATGACAGACACATTTATAAGGGCGTTGTAGAAAAAAAGATCGTGAAGAGAGGTCAAGAGTACATTAAATTCCGAATAGAGCATTATGAGGAAAATAATCCCTTATCTTAGCACAAACTTTTAAAAACATAATTCATGCAACAATCTCCGAATTACAATGTTATCGTGTACAATGTACAAACTGACGGAACCGGAAGATTCTCCATTAATTTAGGAGAGAAATTCTACAACCTTCTTATGACTCCAACTCAAATTACTAACGCAGGCATCTTCGCCAGAGCACATGAAGAGGATCTGAACGAAACAACCGTAAATCAAATCTTTGAACTTTTAGGACAGACTTACGGGTATGATATTCCGCTCAGCACCCCCGGAATCCGTTTATTTGGGCTGAATACCTTTATTGCTAAAGATGGAGCTGGAAACATTTTGACAGATGCAGAGGTTCGACTGATTGTTGTTGTTTACAATTAAAACTCAGAGCTATGAAAAAACCAACACCAAAAAATTCCAAAGCCGATATTAAAGGCATGGATATGGTTAAAGGTCAGCAACGCAACAACATGCCGCGTAAACAATCCGGCATTATGATGGCTGCAAAATCCAATAAGCCAAAGTATGACCCTTGTTAATCACATTTGTTATATTTGTTTCTGTTTAAACGTTTAAAACAAAAGTATCATGGCAAAAATGATCGTAACAAAAACAGCTAAGAAAGGGCCGATCCATGGCGCACTGAATCCTGTAAAAGTAAAAGCAGCAGGAGGAAAAACATCCTCTACTCCTGCACCTCGTCAAAAAATGGGGGTTCAGGTGACAGCTCAGCATGGGCCATATGCTTCGATGAAAATCAAAGCGGCAGGAGGAGTTAAAAAGAAATGACCGTTCACTACTACTAATTAACCGCTCATCATAGTTTTGGTCGAGCGGTTTTTTTATTTCCGTATGTTTGCTATACATCAAAACCATAAGCCATGAAAATGATATATAAATTTTTAGTCGCACTTCTCCCATTCATCTCATCAGCACAAGGGTTTACTGGAATGGGCGAGTA
>DATCRE010000658.1:0-8856 GCA_036569145.1 Cyclobacteriaceae bacterium | reverse complement strand
GCATAGATCATTCTGTAATTTCCCGTCAGAGCCGTGTAGAAAGGATTGTCGGTAGGAATACTTCCATCGGAGTTGATTCTTAAAACTTTGCCAAGCAAGCTACTGAACGATTGAGCCAGATTTCCATTACTACCTTCACCTGTTGCAATGAATAACTTACCACCTTTGAAAAACATAGAGCCGCCATTATGAATATTGGAAGCTAAGGGATCAAGATTCAATATAACAACTTCGCTATCATGATTGGCCACATCGCCTGTTGCTGTAAACCGACTTACACGATTATGGTTTTGGCCTATGGCACAATAATACACATAGATATAGCCGTTGTTTGCAAAGTTTGGATCAAAGACCATGTTCTGCAATCCACGTTCATTCGTGTTATCAACGTCGTCTTTGATATCCAGGAAAGGAGTGGGGAGTAAGGCTCCGTTTTTAATAATGCTGATTAGTCCGATTTTCTGAGTAACGAAGAGCCGACCATCAGGTGCATAATGCACAGTAGTTCCATCCAGTCCTTCGGCCAGGCGTAGTTCTGCGAAACCATTTGGAAGATCTCCACCTTTTACATTAGGTGTAGGAAGGGATGCAAGTACTACTACAAGGGCAAGCAGTCTTGCGAGAAGGCCATTTTTTTTCATAAACTATAGACACATTAGAGTAGTACACTTGCTTAGGATTTAAAAGAGCAGTGTATGAACCAGGAGGAGGGGGTATCAAATGAGATTCCGAACTTCTAAGCTTCATGTCATGCTCTGACTATGAAAACCAACCCCTCTTTCATTTTCGATTAAAACCATTGCTAATATAGCAATAACATCCTGAAAATAAGCGGATACCACCTTATTAGATTGCTACTAAATTTCTTGTAGAAATATTTCTGCAGTACAGTACGGTGATGTGCAGATAAACGGTAAGAAGAATAATTAATTAAATACTACCGCGAATACCTTGTTGGTTGTACATTCACCCATTATTTTAAAATTTTAATTTTCAGAAATAACGTAAAGCGTATGAAAAATCTACTGTATCTATTATTGCTTGTTCCATGCTTCGTGTTTGCACAGGCTACAGAGTATGGCAGTTTCAAAATTCAGAACACAGAAATAATTTATCAGAAGGTGTTTATACAAGATTCAGTGACCCTGGATAAACTGGCTGAGTTCTTAAAGACTGTTCCCAATGTTTCCAATGTTGAAGTTGTGGCTGATGGCGTACAAGCAGACCTGACTGATTTTACAGTTGATTTTAAAAAGTTTGGATTTTCTCAAGTGGCCGTTCCAACACTAATCCAAACAGGAAGATACAATGCCAAAATCAAAATTGATGGTAAGTTGGGCAAGTATCGCGTAACGCTAAAATCAATGCAGGTTAAAGGTGATGCAGGTTATAAGAAAATAACAACGCCAGATAATCTAACTAACTATGCCGGACTCAATAGTGGTACGGTATTGAATAAAGATTGGTGCAAGCCTAACACCCTTGGGTTATTAGAAAAAGCGTTGACAGATCGATTTACTTTCAAGGAGAAAGATAGCGCTGACTGGTAACAAGAGGGTACTCGTAAGCCTGAGAAACTAAAAGTTTGTAGAGAATACTATTTATAAAATTTTCTACCGTTCAAATTGACCTGCAATCGATTCCGATAATTTTAATTGTTTATTTTACGCGCATTAATTCTTTATTGAAACGAAACCAATAAAACCAAATGAAAAGAAAACTACGAATGGGCATGGTAGGTGGTGGACTTACCTCTTTTATAGGCCCTGTTCATCGCAAAGCTGCGGGCATTGATGGAGAAATTGAACTGGTATGTGGGGCATTCAGTGTCATCCCTGAAGAATCCATTGAAACAGGTAAGGCATTATACCTGAATCCTTCCAGAGTTTATACAAGCTACCAGGAAATGTTTGAAAAAGAAAAAGCTTTGCCAGCTGATCAACGAATGGATTTTGTTTCTGTAGTAACTCCCAATCACGTTCACTTCGGTCCATCTAAATTAGCGCTTGAAAGTGGTTTTCATGTTCTTGTTGAAAAGCCCATTGCCTTCTCATTAGATGAAGCTAAGACACTTCAAAAAATTGTTGATAAAACCGGATTATTATTAGGTCTTACACATACATATACCGGTTATCCTTTGGTTAAAGAAGCACGTCAAATGGTTGCTTCAGGTAAGTTGGGTAAGATCAGAAAAGTATATGTTGAATATCCTCAGGGATGGTTGTCTACTTTGCTTGAAGGAACTGGTAACATGCAAGCGTCATGGAGAACAGATCCTAAACAATCAGGTATGGGCGGTGCTATTGGCGATATAGGAACACATGCTGCTAACCTGGCTGAGTACATTACAGGATCACAGATCACAGAGATTTGTGCTATGCTAAATGCTGTTGTGAAAGGTAGAAAACTTGATGACGACAGTTCGATGCTTATTAAATTTGATAATGGTGCATCAGGGGTATTGCTTGCAACACAAGTAGCTGCCGGTGAAGAGAATAATCTTAACATTCGTGTTTATGGTGAGAAAGGTGGTATAGAGTGGAAACAGATGGAGCCAAATACGCTCGTTGTTAAATGGCTTGATAGACCAATGGAAATTGTGCGTGCTGGTCAGAAGTATTTATCGGATGAAGCCAAAGCATTTACCCGTACACCAGCCGGTCACCCCGAAGGTTATTTAGAAGCATTCGCGAACATTTACAGATCATTTACAAAGGCGGTTCGTGATTACAAGCCTGGTAAGAAAATAAATGCAGCAAAATATGATTTCCCAGATGTAGAAGATGGTGTTCGTGGAATGAAGTTTGTACAGACTGCAGTTAAGTCTGCTAACTCAACACGTAAGTGGACTGCTCTTAAGTAATGGATGTTTAACAATATTTAATTTAGAATGAAGACCATAAAGGGTCCAGCTATTTTTCTAGCACAATTCATGGGAGCAGAAGCTCCATTTGATAACCTGAAGACCATTGGAAAATGGGCTGCAGGTCACGGTTATAAAGGCATTCAATTGCCAGGGTGGGATAAGCGTTGTATAGATTTAAAACAAGCCGCGGAAAGTAAAGATTATTGCGATGACCTGAAGGGCACCGTTGAATCATGTGGTCTTGAGATCACTGAAATTTCAACACACCTTCAGGGACAGTTGGTTGCTGTTCATCCGGCATATGATGAATTGTTCGACAACTTTGCACCCCAAGCTCTCAGGGGTAATCCCAAAGAACGCACCGAGTGGGCCATAGATCAGCTTAAGTACACTGCGAAAGCCAGCAAGAATCTTGGCTTAAAAGCGAGCGCTACATTTTCAGGTGCATTGATGTGGCATACGGTTTATCCTTGGCCTCAACGTCCAGCAGGACTTGTGGAAGACGGTTTTAAAGAACTGGCAAAACGCTGGCTGCCTATTTTGAATGCCTTTGATAAAGCAGGTGTAGACCTCTGCTATGAAATTCACCCTGGCGAAGACTTGCATGATGGTATAACATTTGAACGTTTCTGGGAAGCTACAGGTAAACATACACGTTGCAATATCCTATATGATCCAAGTCACTTTGTGCTTCAGCAGCTTGACTATCTTCAGTATATTGATTTCTATCATCAGTTTATCAAGATGTTTCATGTGAAGGATGCTGAGTTTAATCCTACCGGGAAAAGTGGTGTTTATGGAGGCTACCAGGGTTGGGTAGATCGTCCTGGAAGATTCCGTTCACTTGGTGACGGACAAGTTGATTTTCAGAGTATTTTCTCCAAGCTAACACAATATGGTTATGATGGCTGGGCTGTGTTAGAGTGGGAATGTTGTATTAAGCATCCCGAACAAGGCGCGGCGGAAGGTGCTCCTTTCATTCAGGATCATATCATTCTTGTAACAGAGAAAGCCTTCGATGATTTTGCTGCTGCCGGTGTGGATCAAAAATTAAACAAACGTATTTTAGGAATTTAAATAATAATAAACATGAAAAAACTTTTTGTAGTAATTGCCTTGGTTGGATTTGTTACCTGGGCGTTGACATCTTGCGGATCAAAAAAAGAAGAAACTAAAAGCACAGAAGAATCTGCTGATGATTATCAGGCTGAAAAACCTGCAGCTGCCTCTACAGAAGATTTAATTGCACAAGGCAAAGTATTAGTTGATGCGAGTGATTGCAAAACATGTCATCATCCTACTAACAAAATTATTGGTCCTGCGCATACCGAAGTTGCTAAGAAATATGAATTTACTCAAGCCAATGTTACGATGTTAGCCGATAAAATTATCGCTGGAGGAAGTGGTGTTTGGGGACAGATTCCAATGTCGCCACATGGTGATGTTTCAAAAGCTGACGCTGAGAAGATGGCCATGTATGTATTGTCATTGGATGGCGAGAAGATGAAATAAAGTATTATCGCTATCAGCGAGTAAGGTCGTCATCATGACGACCTTATTTTTTCACCATAATGATTTATTTGTTTAACCACTTCATAAAACGTTAATCAACCAAACCAAAGAACTATGAAAAGAAGAGAATTTTTGAAAGCTGGTTCACTTGCAGCAGCGGGTACTATGATGCTGCCATCGCTCAGTTTTGGTGCCAAGTCAAAATATAGCATAGGCATTCAGTTATATACGTTGCGTGATGTTATCGGTGCTGATCCTAAAGGCGTGTTGAAAAAAATTGCAGATGCAGGCTATCAGACATTAGAAGCTTACAGTTACAGTGATGGCAATATCTTTGGAATGAATTATATTGAATTTAGCAAGTATGCCAACAGTCTTGGTTTGAAGATCACGAGTGGACATTATCCATTAGAGCTTGCTAAAAGTGACAAATGGGAAAAAGCTGTACTTGATGCTAAAGCAATTGGTCAGGAGTTTATGGTTGTTCCTTATATACAAGCACCTGAGCGTACAACCATTGATGCTTACAAAAGCATTTGTCAATCACTGAATAAGGCTGGGGAAATCTGCAACAAGCATGGGGTTCGCTTTGGATATCATAACCATAACTTTGAATTTGAAAAAGTTGATGGGCAAGTTCCTTATGATGTAATGTTAGCGGAGCTTGATCCTAAAAAAGTAGGAATGGAGTTGGATTTATTCTGGGTTGTAAATGCAGGCTACGATCCAACAGCATTATTTGCTAAACATCCGGGCCGTTTCGAACAGTGGCACGTGAAGGATATGGACAAAGCTGATAAAACCAAGAACGATGTTATTGGTTCAGGTTCAATAGACTTCAAAGCTCTCTTTGCGCACGCTAAGCAGTCAGGCTTGAAACGTTTTTATGTTGAGCAAGAAACTTATAAAGCAGCGCCAATTGATACCATCAAACCAAGTGCTGATTATTTGAAAACTATTTTGTAGATAGTATCAGTTAATAGTAATGTTCAAAGTTTCAGGTTCAGATTTAGTCAGCGCAAGCAACTTTGAACCTGAAACCTTGAACTATTCAATACTGCTAACCTGCCAACTATTAACAGATAACTTTTAACCAACATCGATGCAACCCTTTTATTCTTACCTTGTCTTTATACAACAGGGAATAAGATTTGGAGTCTCAAGTACAAAACATTCACGCTGATTTAATTGAGCGCTGCCGCTTGGGTGAGCGTGAAGCATACTATAAAGTTTACAAGCTTTATTCCAAAGCTATGTTTAATGTTGGTTTTCGGATTACAGGCAGAGAAGATGATGCTGAAGATGTTTTGCAGGAGGGCTTTATAAGTGCATTTAAAAATCTTGAAAGCTACCGTGGAGATTCTTCATTTGGCGCCTGGCTTAAAAAGATTGTTGTTAATAAGGCCATCACTGTCTTGAATAAACGCCGGATGGAACCTCTGCCAGAACTTGAAGATTGGGATATTCCTGAGGAAGATGAGGCGTTTGAATATGGTGGCGGATTAACCGTTGAGCTTGTGAAAAAGGCTATGCTTCAACTTCCAGACGGATATCGGTCTGTGTTATCTTTGTACTTACTGGAGGGATACGATCACCAGGAAATAGCGGAGATTATGGGCATTACAGAGTCAACTTCAAAATCGCAGTTAAATAGAGCCAAAAGTAAGTTGCGTGAATTATTAACGAGCAGGAAAGCAGACCAGACTTAACAGGTAAAGCTATGAAAGACGAATTAGAAAAATTTGTTCACGAAAATCGCCAGGCATTTGATGACAGAGAGCCAGCTGACAAAGTCTGGAGCAACATTCAGTCTTCATTACCAATAGCACACAAAGTTTCAATCTGGAATTCGGTTACTATATGGAGGGCGGCGGCTGTTGTATTTTTTGCGTTGTCAATCTATCTGCTGATTCCGAAGACAATAACAGTACATAATCAGGCTGCTAATCGCGATCCAGCATTTAATGAATTTAATGATGTAGAAGCTTTTTATGTAGAGCAGATCTCTCAGAAAGTTGAATTGATTGATGAGTTTCAACGCAATGAAGGATTAAACGGATTCACTCAGGATTTTAAACAACTTGAAGCTATGTATTCCGTGTTGAAAGAAGAAATGAAGAATCATCCAAGTCAGAAAGTAAAAGATGCTCTTGTATTAAACCTGCTGGTAAGAATTGATTTGCTGAATCAGCAGTTGCATCACCTTGAGGAAGATGCAAGTTCTAAAGAAAAGAAAGCAGAGAATGCAAAAGTGAGTTAGTCATTTCTCTTGGCGTTGTAAGCATAAAAAAGGCTGCCTCATTATTTTGAAGCAGCCTTTTTTATGTTTGGATTTCTGTTTACTGTTGATCAACAATAACAATTTTCTCCATTACATCGCCTTGTCTGATTGTATCGATAACGTCAAGGCCTTCAAACACTTTACCGAAAACGGTATGGTTACGGTCTAAGTGCTTTGTGTTCTCACGGTTATGACAGATAAAGAATTGAGAACCACCAGTATTTCTACCAGCGTGAGCCATAGATATAACGCCTTTGTCGTGATATTGATTTTGACCAGTTAGTTCGCAATCAATTTTATAACCCGGGCCACCATTTCCAATACCATTCGGGCAACCTCCCTGAATCATAAAATTAGGTATAACACGATGGAATATAAGTCCATCATAAAAGCCATGCTCTGCCAAGTCAATAAAGTTCTTAACTGTTTTTGGGGCGTCTTCTTCAAAGAACTTAATCTTCATCACGCCTTTTTTGGTGTGTATTTCCGCGATCTTCATTAGATTATAAATTTTGTTGCAAGGTAATACCAGAATATTGAAATTGAAGGGCAGTTGTAAGGAATCTTATGATTACATGCTCCACAAAAAAGAAGGTTTATCTGAGTGCTGAAATTGCCGAGGATGTATTGATTGAAACCTGGACGCGCTATGACTTTAATGATGGCTCAGGACCAGTTACTGTATACCGATGTGATGACTGCGGATATTACCATCTCACTTCGAAGGGAATAATGAATGAGAAGTTGGCCCGCTATATAAAAGAAGGTAAAATTAAACGCCAGAAGGAAGCCGATAACTGGCTCAATAAAATAAAAAAGCGATAGCCATTCTGTTGCTAACAGATGACTATCACTTTTCGCAATCAAATTACGTTTATTTCTTCACCCGCTTTTCAAGATCTTCTGTCTTGAGAGAAATCATTTTACCGATAGGTTTGCCATCGCGATAAGAGATTACTCTGAATAAACTAACGCCTTTCGAGAGAACAACGGGTTCTTTATATTTCAGATAATACTTATTGGGTAATGTATTATCAATGGTGTAATAAAGATCAAGGCCATTTACTTCCGTTGCTAACGTAACGACTAATGCGCCACTTGTATTTTTGCTAGCCGATAGAATAGGATCATATATGCTTAAAGAATAATTAATCTGAGCCTCATCAAAGCGCTTGAAATGATTCTCTACGCGAGACACAAAGTTTGTCCAGTTCTTAGCAGACTTTGGTGACCAGAGTAATTCAGACAAAGCAAAAGTTCGCGGATACATCATATACTCAACTTGTGATTTAGCAGGAGTTCGTTCAGTCCACATATTTCCTTGTCCACCTAACACCAATGTAGAATCTGCTCCCTCGGGAATAGGTTCATAAGCATACGTATCTTTAAGACGAGCCATGCTGTACGTTGGGGGCTCAACGGAAGGATCGCCCTGGTATAAATCAAGATAGCACATCGGTGAAGGACTCATAACAACCGGATGCTTTTGATGAATAGCTTCAATGCCGCCTTTAGTACCACGCCAGCTCATAACGGCAGCGCCAGGCGTTAAATCGCCTCCTTCAAGAATCTCATCCCAGCCAATCACCTTTTTCTTTTTGCTGGTGATAATAGTACTCACACGACCAGTGAAATAATTTTGCAATGCTTCACCATCTTTCAATTTCATTTTTTTCATGAAGGCTTGGGTGCTGGCATTCTTCTCCCAATAGCCTTTATAACATTCGTCGCCACCAATGTGGATATAATCAAAAGGAAAAAGCATAGCGATCTCCGTAAATACTTTGTCGAGAAACTGATATACTTTTTCATCAGCAGGATTCAGCGTGTTATCAATTGTCATTTCAAACTTTCCATTGCCAAACCAGTTTGAAAACTTGCTACCCGGATTTACATTGATCGATGTATCTTTTGTTGTGCAGAGTTCAGGGTAAGCAGCTATGGCCGCCATGCTATGACCAGGCACATCTACTTCCGGCAAGATTTCAATGAAACGATCTTTAGCATATTGAACAATTTCTTTTATGTCTTCCTGTGTATAGAAACCTCCGTCTGTTGCAGCCTCTCCAGGTGCAGCTTTATCAAGCTTGCCCCAGTCGCCAACTCTGGGCACTCGCCATGCGCCAACGCTGGTGAGTTTAGGCAGGCTTTTAATTTCAACTCTCCATCCTTCGTCATCTGTTAAATGCCAATGAAA
>DATCRE010000657.1:0-4358 GCA_036569145.1 Cyclobacteriaceae bacterium | reverse complement strand
GGAAGACTTTTAGCATCTAACGGAAACGTCGATCCGCTTGCACGCAGGTTGATGGAGACTGCACAGATGGTTGTGAATATTCTCTCAACAGGTGGTCTTGTGCCCAATGGCAGTGGCGTTGTTACCATTCAGAAAGTACGATTAATACACGCTTCTATCCGTTATTTTTTGAAGCATGGACAAGCTGGTACACCATGGGATTCTGCTAGACTGGGCGAACCAATCAACCAGGAAGATCTGGCAGGTACATTGATGTCTTTTGGTCCTGTTATACTGGCCGGATTAAAACGACTGGGTGTTAAGCTTACAGAAGAAGATACTACAGCGTGGATGCACTGCTGGAGCATTGCTGGAAGTCTTCTCGGCATTGATGAGACTCTTCTGCCTGATACATACGAACAAGGGCTTCAGCTTGCAACTGATATTCTTATTCACCAGGCACAGCCTTCCGATGCCGGTAAAGCTCTGACAAATTCATGTATTCAATTCATGAATAAAATAATTCCGGGTAATGCATTCGATTCTGTGCCTCAATATCTAATGTGGTATTTTCTGCAAGACTTCAGCAAATCAAGTGGAAAAGATTTAGCAACGTACGTTGGTCTATCAGGTAAACAGAATCTAAAAGACAGATTAGTAATTGAACTTACCAACTTTGTAACAAAGTTGACAGGCAAAGAAGAAACACATGATGGCCTGGCTTGCAAAATAACAGAGTCATTCAACAAAGTTCTTCTTCAGGGCATGATCTATCATTTCAATGGTGATAAGGGTGTCCAGTTTTATATTCCCCCATCACTTCAGGCTAACTGGGGGATCATTGATGTTTGGAATGATCACAAATTGTCACCATCCATTTTTGGAAATCGATTAGCCTGGCAAAAAAAATCCGAAATACTTAATAAACCCTCCTAACTAATGCAAAAAGATTTACTACCCGGTTTAGATAAACCCACCACCAGAGTTATCCTCATTACAGCCGGAATTTTACTGGGGTGGTCGTACGTAAGTTCGTTATTGAAAGCAGGTCCTGTTTCAGCGAGCATCATTACGTATGGTCTCTATATTTTTTATTGGATCTACTCTTTCCGCACGAAAAATCCTTTGGTATATCGTCTTATGATTTTTGGAACAGTTGCAGGAATATTAGAGTTGATCACTGATCATTATCTGGTTGACATCATCAACAGTCTGGTATATCCCGGACATGAACCTATGATCTGGAGCTCGCCTGCCTACATGCCTTTCGCATGGTCTAACGTACTTCTTCAATTGAGTTTTATTGGTGTGTTGTTAACATCGCGCTTCGGATTGTTACGGGCATCAATTATATTGTGTATAGCAGGAGGCATTTACATTCCTACATACGAACACTTAGCTAAAGATGCAGCCTGGTGGTGGTATAATTTTAACACACCAATGGTCTTCAATGCACCTCTTTATGTTATTATATGTGAAGCATTGATATCACTATCGTTGCCCTGCATTTTATTTTATGCTGAACACCATAAGCTCGGTAAAACTGTATTACTAGGAGTAGCCGAAGGAATCTGGATTTTAATCAGCGCCTGGTTAGCATTTACAATGGTGAGTTTCGTGTAGCGTGATTAAACAAAAGTAAATCAAATGGATTTTGGTAAGATTGTAGACTGGCATATTCATCCTTCTTATTTCGAAGATGCAAAGCTATTACGCAAGGCAAGATTGTTGGTGCGTGCATCTTTGCTTACCAGTATTTTTTCAATCTCTTATGTAGGACTAAGTTTTGTCTTCAGTTACAACAAGGGTATTTACTTTACGGCATTTAATGTGTTTGGCTATTTCGCCTTGCCACATTTAATACGAACAAAATTTCCTCTTTCTATCATTGGCAATTTATATACTGCCATTGGTGCTATCACCGTATTAGTCCTCACCTGGTTTTCAGGAGGCATGTCCTCAGCTATTTATTCGTGGATAATTGCCATTCCAGTTCTTGCATTGCTAATCGATGGGAAAACTCCGGCTATATATTGGGGTATTTTTTCATTCGTCTGGATGGTAACATTTGGTTTGTTCGAACTGTATGGCATAAAACTTCCGGTTGAATATAATGCAGCATTACGCACGCTTTGGTTTATCTGCATTGTTCCAGGTTTGCTGCTCATCATCATGGTGGTGTCGTTTACATTTGAGAGCAGCATGCAACGTGCGCTTAACGATGTAGAAGCTCAAAAAGTAACTATCCAGAAACAATCTGCTGAGCTTGAAAAACTGATAGAAGATAAAGACAACATCATACGAATTCTGGCGCATGACTTAAGGAATCCGTTAGCCAACATTAATGTACTTACCAGGTTATTGGAAAGACAGATAACAGATGAAGGCTCACGCGAAATGGTGGACATGATTAGCAGTGCTTCTAACAATGCGCAGGTACTTGTTAAGCATGTTTTAGAAATGGCAACATTAGAACATCGTGATGGAGGCATTAAACTTACTCCAACAGATTTTCAGGCTGTAGTGAACAGCGTAGTACAATCCTTCAAGCAAGCTTCCGAAAACAAAGGCATTTGTATTCGCACGGCGGACTTTGATCAGTATTGTATGGTGATGGCCGATCTCACATACCTGCGTTTGGTTTTAGAGAATCTTGTTTCCAACGCATTGAAATATTCTCCCAGAGGTAAAGAGATTAACGTATCTGTTGAAGCAACCCATCAGCAAGTGCAGGTTCGTGTAAGAGATTACGGCGTTGGAGTTCCCCTTACGGAAGAGGACAGGCTTTTCAAAAAATTCTCCAGGTTAAACAATCAACCCACAGCTGGTGAAAGTGCCAACGGCCTCGGCCTCTCTCTCGTAAAGCGCTACATGGAATTGATGAATGGAAAGGTCTGGTTCGAGCGCCCTGCCGATGGCGGTTCAATATTTGCAATTGAATTGTTGAAGGCTTGAGGTAACGGAGGGTTATAAGCTATACATATATTCACTTTCTGTGTGCTTGGACTGTCAAAAATTATATTGATGAGTATTCAATATCCCTCATCGATTACAGAAGTACTACCGGAAATTGATACGTTCGGCAAAAGTGCCTCCAAGTATTGCTCTCTCTTAAAGTGCTTACTCATGTATTCGTCATTGGATTTATAAACAAAATTTGGATACAGCCAATCTAAATCCTTTAATTTTTGAATGTCTTCCTTATTATACATTAGGAATTCATAAGACACGGAAAGTGTTTTTAGGGATTTTAAATTCAGCTTCTTGATTTTAAAAAAAACAATTGTATCCGGAAGCCAGAGATCATTTAATTTTTCCAATTCAAATAGTTCCATTGGAATAATTTTTATTTTAGTGTAACTAATATTAAGTTTTTCTAAGAGTTTTAAAATCTTTAATCCTCGATGATAATTCTGATACATTGGTTGCCCCCAAGTTTAATTCCCTCAGTTTAGTTAGTGTAAATAAACTATTGGGAATCCTTGTTATCGGTGCTGATATATCTATTCTTTCTAAACTCTTTAAGTCTCCAATATTTTCGGGTAGTTCTTTAATGGGTGCTGATATATTTAGTTCTTCTAAATTTCTTAACTCTCCAATGTTTTCGGGTAGTTCTTTAAAATGATCACCCTGGATACTTAATTCTTTAAGGAATTTCAAATGAAAAATCATTTCACTATCTAAGGAAGGAAAGTTTGACAATGAAAGTTTATGAAGACTCTTAAATAAGCTAAAATCGTTTTCTAGTATATTAAAATGTTTATAATTTAATTCGAGGTCTTTTACAGAGTCTGGATTTCTGTAAGCTATGCTTTTAAGTTTAAGCATCTTAATAGAATCGTAATAGTCACGTAAATCATCATAGAATGTTGTAAAATTATATGTGCTGTCTTTCAAAGCACATTTGAATTCCCCTTCAAAATTAAATTTATTGATATCGTCATCATTACTTTTTGCCTGTCCCCGAAATGCCACTTCTCCAAAGATAGTTTCTCCCATTACTGGATTTAGATTATTAACAATGACATTTTTCTTATTAAATGAAAAGGATGTGAAGCGATAAGGCCAGTATACTAATTCAAGGTCTATACTATCCTTATCAATTGTTGTTGTGAGATTACCGCCTTCCAATCCGAAAAATGGATACTCTAAAAATATCTTTGATTTTACAAGCTTACAATAACAATGTTTAAGACGGAGTGTATCAACTTGGCCTTTATCGTTAGTTATTGTACCAATTAGCCAAGTCTCATTTTTACTAGAGAATTTACTCCTATTTACCGCAAGAAATATTTAATAAAACAATTACAATCAAAAAAAATCTTACCATTTCAAGATTAACTTTGTTCATCTACTCTAAGATAAATATTATCGCGCTA
>DATCRE010000656.1:0-3638 GCA_036569145.1 Cyclobacteriaceae bacterium | reverse complement strand
GCACACAAGTATATGGTGTACTTCAGCATGAAGCACGGCGACGATCCTGATAAAATTTATTATGCCTACGCCAATGCTGATTTTACCGGATTGGAAAGTGTACCAAAGCAATTATTTTATCCGGCATCGGGAGTAGGTTGTATCGATGGTGATATTATTGAGAAGGATGGCGTGTATCATCTGTTTCACAAATCAGAAACAGCGCATCCCAGTATCAGAGTAGCTACTACTACTGATCTTACGTCAGGCAACTGGAAAGAAAATCCGAACGATCTACAGCAAACTCCTGAGAGCGTAGAGGGTTCCGGTGCATTCAAACTTAACCATAGCAATGAATACATTTTGATGTACGATGTGTATGCGAAAGGTAAATACCAATTCACTAAAAGTACCGATCTTGAAAATTTCAAAGTCATTGACAACGAGATGAACATGGACTTTCATCCGCGTCATGGAACAATATTACCTATCACTAATAAGGAATTAATAGCCCTGATAAAAAAATGGGGCAAACCAAAAGATTTTCCTACGCTAAAACGATAATCGGGTAATTTCAAAAGAGTATTGATTGTAGTGAAGTAGATTCTGCTATTTTGTTTCTCTCTTAAAGTATCATATACTTTGAGAGAGAATCTGCGTAGGTGTCTTACCAAATCTTTTCTTGAATGAATTCGAAAAGTGAGAAAGACTTTCAAAGCCTAAATCGAGATAGATGTCAGATGGTTTTTTGTTTCTGCTCTCAATAAGATTTTTGGCTTCGGTGAGTCGCTTTTCATGGAGCCACTGACGTGGTGCCATGCTGAATGTCTTTTGAAAGTCGCGCTTGAAACTTGCCAGACTTCGACCAGTGAGTCTGGCAAATTTCTGAATCGGAATGTTGTAGTGAAAATGACTGAGCATAAATTTTTCAAGATCAACCTTGTAAGGTTCTGAAAAATCAAACAACAGATCACGGAGATGCGGCATAGTATGCAGCAGCAACTTCACAGCTTCTTTCACTTTCAACATTCCGATTTCATGTGTCAGTGTATCAGATGAATTGCGCACATACGGAATGACAGACTGAAAATAACCTCTTAGAAATTCATTCGCCGGAATGAGAACATTATGTGGCCCTACATGTTTCTGTTGTATTTCTATATGTTCATCATGCGCTATTTTCCGAAGCAGATCTTCCTGCAACGAGATGACGATTGTTTCATAACATTCACCAGTCAGTGGAGTTTTAGTGATTTGTCCAAGTTGGTTTTTCCCGATCAGCAGCATTTCTCCTTTGTTCATGGAAATTTTCTGAGCCGATGTTTCCAACGTGAAATTTCCTGACACCTGTAACACAAGCGTATGGTGTTTGAGAAAGCTGACTTTTTCTTTTCGCATGCTTGAGTTATAAGCATAAAAAATAACTCCCGGAATTATTTCAGTTGGATTTGTCATGACATAAAGATCTACAAGATAATGCACACATGAGCATTATCAAACATACTATCGTTGTAAGTAAGTGCCACCGAGAATAGAGCCCTGAGAAAAATGTGTGTTCAGGGTTTGCATTTCGTCAGCTGTGAAACTGATCTCCATCGCTTTGATGTTTTCCGGAAGTCGTGATCTGCGGCTCATGCTTACCAATGGCATAATGTAGTCGCCCTGTGCATTTACCCAGGCGATAGCAAGTTGCGTAGGCGTGAATCCTTTGTCTGCCGCCATCTTCTTTAACAATTCTACTTTCTCCAGGTTCTTAATCAGATTTTCACCTTGAAAACGTGAGAAATGATTTTGATATGCGTTGGCCGGGAGTGGTGATTTCATATCTCCGCTTAATAATCCCTCGGCAGTATTGGCAAAGGCAACAACTGCAATGCCCAGTTCCTGAGCTGTTGGAAGAAGATGACTTTCTATCTGGCGATCTGCCAGCGAATAGCCTATCTCCAGTGCACTTACAGGATGGATGCTATTAGCCTTGCGTAGTTGGTCAGCCGTTATTTCTGAAACACCAAGATAACGCACTTTTCCTTCTTTGATAAGTTCACCTATCGTTCCAATTACATCTTCCACAGGAACACTGTTGTCAAGTCTGCAAGGTTGATAAAGATCAATGGTGTCGATACCCAGGCGCACGAGCGAGTAGTTAATAAAATTCTTGATAGCAATAGGCCGAAGATCTAATCCCAAGAAACGACCGCCATAAACGATGCCGCCAAACTTCACGCTGATGAATGCATCATCTCTTCTTCCTTTAATGGCTCTGCCTACAAGTAATTCATTATGTCCTGCGCCGTAAAAGTCACCGGTGTTTAGAAAATTGATTTCATTGTCCAATGCTGCTTGTATAGTCGCGATACTTTCACTTTCGTCATTCCCTGATCCGCCCCAAACGGATGACATGCGCATGCAGCCCAAGCCGAGTTTAGAAACAAGTGGTCCGTTTTTGCCCAATGCGATTTTCTTGATTGTTGTCATTGTAAATTTTTTTTGTTTGATGATCACAAAAATCGGCCAGGATAGAAGGACGAAGCTTGCTTGTATAGCTCAAATTAGTTGCGCAGGTGGCTCATGTTATTTAAGATTGATTTCTAAAAAATCAGAGATAAAAATTTGAATCTCAATTTGTACAGACCCAATTCAATAGTGGAGCTCTGATTGTGCGCGAGAATTTTTTGGTATGCTTACAAGGAATATAGTACCAATACCTGTTTTACTTTGCACTTCAATTTTCCCATTCAGGGCTTCCACTTGTGTTTTGACTAGATAAAGACCAAGTCCCTTTCCCTGAACATGCGTGTGAAGTCTTTTATATAGACTAAAAACTTCATGCAGACGTGATTCCGGTAAATTGATTCCAAGGCCATTGTCCTTTACTTCAAATAAGACATATCCATTTTGCTCAAAAATACGAATCGTAACCAACGGGTTCCGATTAGGAGAACGATACTTAACGGCATTAGAAAGTAAATTATAAAGAATACTTTGCACATATCCCTTTACTGAATCAAACTCATCAACGTTGATTGATGTGATAACCTCTGCACCGGCTCGTGTTATCTCGTCGATCAAGTCGGTTTGATTGTGCTTAAGTATTTTTTCAAAGTCAATTTTCTCTTCTACAATGTCCATACCCTTTCGTATGGTTATAATTTGATTGAGGTCGGAAATGATTTGGTCCAGGCCCAGTGCAGATTCCTTCAGGTATTGATAATATAGCTCTTGATCAGTCACGGTTGAATCTTCCATTTTTATCAGTTCCAGAAGTCCAAGGATGCGAGCTACAGGTGAGCGCATGTTGTGTGAAACAATAAATGAAAATTGCTGGAGATCATGATTTTGTTTGATCAGGCGTTTCATTGCTTCTTCAATTTCCATAGTGCGCTCATGAACTTTCTGCTCAAGACTATGATTGATGTTCTCAATGTCGCGATTTTTTCCTTCTACCAATTCCTTATGTTTTTCCAACAGATCATGAGTAGCACTAAGTTCTTCATGCTGTTGCTTCAACTCTTCATTCTGAGCTTCAATTTCGTATGTCTTTTGAGTAAGTTCCATTGTACGAAGCCTTACATTTTCTTCAAGCCAGATTTTTTGTTTCTCCATTAATTGAATCCGTTCCATTCGTTCTCGCTCATGTTCAATACGCGCAAGGTTAACCC
>DATCRE010000655.1:0-7264 GCA_036569145.1 Cyclobacteriaceae bacterium | reverse complement strand
CATTCAGAACGGGCAGAATGTCACAATATGATTTTTCTGCATCAGGCGGAAATGTGAAAACACAATTCTTTGCCAGCCTTGCATACCTTGATCAGGATGGTATTATCATAGCCAATTCATTTCAGCGAATGAGTGGCAGGTTTAACCTGGATCATACTGTAAACAGTAAAATAAAAATCGGAGTAAGCATTAACCAGGTGTATTCAAAGAAACATAACGTGCCTGAGAACAATTCATTCGGAAGTCCGCTTGAAGGAAATGCCATTGCTCCTATCATTCCGCTACGCGATGACACTGGTGATTATAATGACAATACCTTCTATGGAAACCCCTATCGTTACATTGCCAATTTTAAAGACATCTCTACAGAGTGGAGAAATTTTTCAAATCTGTATGGAGCCTGGAAAATTATGGATGGACTTAATTTCAGAAGTGAAGCAGGTGTAGATTTTCTCTCGTTGTATGAATATGGATGGAATGGTTCAAAAACTCCTGTAACTGTTGCTACACCTTCATCGGGTAAATATGGCACAGCACGTGTTATCAACTATAACATCAACAACACGCTGAACTATACAAAATCATTCGACAAGCATAATATAGAATTCTTGTTAGGACAGAGCTTTCAAAAATCCACTTCAGAGTTTTCGTTTATGCAAGGACTTGGCTTGCCAACAGATGATTTTAAATATTTAACAAATGCATCGCAGAATACTTCATTCAGTTCATCACAAACAGGTCACGCATACACTTCAGTGTTTGGAAGACTTCATTATAAATTCAACAATAGATACCTGTTATCAGCCAGCTTAAGAAACGATGGATCAAGTCGTTTCGGTAAAGACAAAAAATATGGATGGTTCCCTGCAGCATCTGTAGGCTGGATTCTTTCTGAAGAAAACTTCATTAAGAATTCCGGAATAAATAACATGCTAAACTTCCTGAAACTTAAATCATCTATCGGCTTGACTGGTAATTCTGAAATCGGAGATTTTGCTTCAAGAGGACTCTATACCAGTACTTATTTTGGAAGCCGCGTCGGACTTTATCCACGTCAACTTGCAAACAATAATTTAACATGGGAAAAAACAACACAATGGGATGTCGGTGTAGAATATGAAATTCTCAATAGCAGAGTGAGTGGTGGTGTAGATTACTATACAAAAAATACCAATGGTTTACTATTGTCTATACCTATACCACCAACCAGCGGCTACACCTCAACCTTGCGAAATGCGGGAAAGATGTCTAACAAAGGTTGGGATATTTATGTAAACACTAAAAACCTTGTAGGCAAATTCAGATGGTCTACTTCGTTTAATATTTCAATGTTTAAAAACAAAGTTACCGACCTGGTTGGTCAGCCTATCTTACCTGTTGGAAGAAACCTAAATGCAGCTATAGAAGGTCAGCCTATTGGTGTGTTCTATGGTGTGAAATATGCAGGTGTCGATCCATCGAATGGTGATGCACTTTATTACCTGGCCAATGGATCAACAACCAATAACTGGAGCAACGCAAGTCAGTTGGCAAATTACAGAGTGTTGGGTAGCCCTAATCCAAAACATTATGGTGGTATAACAAATACCTTCGAATACATGGGCTTTGATCTGTCTGTCTTCGCACAATGGTCTTATGGAAATCAGATCTTCAATTCATCGGCCGTATTCCAGCAACAAACATTTTCTAATTACGGTTTAGATAATCAAACCGCTGATATGATGAACTATTGGAAAAAAGAAGGCGATATAACAAACGTACCACGACCTGATCTCAGCGTTAACAATGGAAATCGTATAACCTCAAGATTTATTTCTGATGGTTCTTACCTGAGATTCAAAACGGTAAGCTTAGGATATAATTTCCCTGCAGCTATAGCCAACGCGGCTAAGTTTAACTCCATCAGGATTTATGCAACTGCACAAAACCTGTTCACTATAACAAATTATAAAGGCAACGATCCTGAAGTGAATTATACAGCACCATCAGCTTCAACACAATCTGCTAATCTTGCTAATGGTGTTGATTACTATTCTGCACCGCAGGCAAAAAGTATCATATTCGGAATTAAGCTAGGCTTCTAAAAAGATATTCTTATGAAAAAATCATTATTTATAATTGCCATACTCCTGATCGCTTCGTGCGGAAAAGAGTTAGATATAAATCCGGCAACCTCTGTTGAAGCAGACCAGGCGAAAAAGAGTGTTGATCTTCTTGTAACGGGTGCCTATGCATTGATTGGCTCAGGTGCAGGTACAACAGGTCCTAACATTATGGAAGGTGGATTGTACTCAACTGATCTATTACTAAATGCTGATCTTCTGGCCTCAGAAGATTTTGTAAACTGGAGGGGTACGTTTGATCAGTATAAAGAAGTATCAAACAAACTCATGGCTACCACAAACTCTACAATAACCAGGATGTGGATAAAAGGATATGCAGCCATCAACATGGCAAACATTATCCTGAACGATTTAAAAAATGTTCCGGCTGCCGATCAGGATTATTACAAAGCACAAGCCTTATTCATTCGTGGTATCATTCATTTTGAATTGCTGCGTTTCTGGATGGAGCCTTCTACCGGACTAGGAGTTCCAATTGTTACCGAGGCAACGGAAAGTTTTGGAGATATAAAATATCCAACACGAAATACGATTGCTGATTGTTACACCGCTATCCTAAGCGATTTAACTACAGCAAAAGGAATGCTTGGAGATGATAATGGTGTTTACGCTAATGAATATACAGCATCTGCGTTTCTAGCCAGAGTGTATTTACACCAGGGCAATTATGCCAGTGCATTGGCCGAAGCCAACAATGTTATTGGAAGCGGAAAATATTCACTTGTTACTTCTGTTGAAGAAGCTTTCAATACTTCATCCTCTCCTGAAAGCGTTTTTGAGATTCAACAAAACACGCAAAACAATGCCGGTACCTCCAACGATGGTTTAACAACCTTCTATTCATGCGATACGAATACTCCCGGAAGTGCCGGACGTGGCGATATTCAGATAGATCAAAATTTTATGGATCTGTATGATGCCGGTGATAAACGACTAACGTTGCTTATCTATACCGGCGATTGTAATAAAGGATCAACCACCAGTGGCAAGTGGCACGACCCGTATTCTAATATTCCTGTAATCCGTTTATCAGAAATGTATCTTATACGGGCAGAAGCTAATCAGCGATTAGGCTCCAACGTTGGCGATGATCCGGTGAATGATGTTAATGCCATTCGCTCAAAAGCCAACGCTCCTACCTATGGTTCAGTTACACTCGATGATATTTTGCTGGAAAGAGAACTTGAGCTTGCTTTTGAAGGACAGCGGATCCATGATTTTAAAAGAACTGACAAACAAATCACATATAAAGGTAATCCCCTCAGTTACACTGCTCCACAATTTATTTTACCAATACCACAATCAGAGTTGAATACAAATAAAGATATTCAGCAGAACACGTATTACAAATAGCTTCCAAACCTTGAAAGTCCTGAAATGTTTGTTTTCAGGACTTTCTTTCATTTCTTATTCTCACAATCTTCCTAAAAAGCCTGAAGGTTTAACTTCTATTAATTTATCTAAATTGACGGGTATGTAGGTTTTTAATCATTTTTGCATGGAAATAGTGGGTATACTTATGTTAGTTGCATTACCTAGATTGGAGAAAGATGCCTTTCAGACAATACGTTATGCCACTAATGCTCTTCATGTCGCTGCCATGCCTGGCGCAGCATGAAGAATTAGACCGGCTTGAGGCACTTATAAAGAAAGCTACTGCTGATACCAACAAAGTATTATTAATCAACAAGTACGTTTCACAGCTGCGTGAAATAGATATTCTGAAAGCCGATAGATATGCTCTGCAAGGTGAGCAACTGGCAAAGGCTCTTCATTTTAAAAGAGGACTTGGCCAGGCTTATGAAAATCTGGGCTGGCTAAATTATCGTAAAGGAGAGTTTACAAAAGCCTTTGAAATTACAACGGAGGGTATACGCATCAACAAAGAAATCAATTCAAAAATTGGTTTAGCCAGCTGCTTCAACACAATAGCTGCCATTAATTTTGAACAGCAGCAATATGCGCTCGCAATACAAAATTTTAAATTGGGCTATACCTATGCTCATCAGACAAAAGACATCTGCACGGCTTCAAGAAGCTTGAACAATATAGCCTATTGCTTTATCACACAGCATAACCCAGACTCTGCACGACACTATGCTTCCCTGGCATTGCGCGAAAATGAAGAGTCGAAGGAAATCTATATGATTGGTTTTTCCAAACGTGTATTGGGAGATGTCTACATGGAAGAAGGCAACCTGGCAAAAGCAATTCTAAACTACAAAGAATGCCTCGCCATTGCATCTCAGGTGGGTAATAACTCTCTGCTTACCTCCACGCTTCATAGACTTGGAAAAGCCTACAACATCTTAAAGCAGCCCGATCGTGCACTTGCGTACTTGCTTCGTAATATCACCATTGCTGAAAAGCATGGATATCGCGATGAACTTGAGCGTTCTTATAAACTCGTTTCAGAATCTTATCTCATAAAAAATGAATTGATAAAAGCTTACGAATACCAGTCCAGGTATGTTATACTGCACGATTCTATTTATAATCAAAAGAACAGTGAGCGTGTGGCATTGATACAAGTGCAGTTTGACACAGAAATGAAACAGGCTGAGATTGATTTATTAACCAAGGATGCCGAATTAAAAAGACATGAAATAAACCGTCAGCAAATCTGGATGTTGTTCGGCGCGGGATGTTTAAGTTTATTGCTACTTCTTGCCTTTGTTCTTTTTTATAACAACAAGCGATTCAAGAATGTTAACACCCAATTAGAGAAACAAAATATTGAGATTCAACATCAGGCGCAGTTACTGCAGAATCTGAATACAACAAAAGATAAACTATTCTCCATCATCAGTCACGACTTAAGAAGTCCGGTTGCAAGATTGAAAGGCCTGATGGAAATTTTCAGCCGGAATGGCTTGAGTAAGGATGAATTCATAAACCTGGCCGTTGATGTTCGCCAGAATATTGACTTCTTGTATGATGATCTTGATAATCTTCTGCAATGGGCGCAATCTCAACTCAGAGGTTTGCAAGCTTCGCCTACGGAATTTAATCTGAGAGAAGTTGTTGTTGAAAAAATTGAATTGTTCAGATCGCTTGCAATGGGCAAAGATGTTGAGATTCTAAATGAGGTTGATGATAGCATAAGTCTGTTTGCTGACCGTAATCACATAAGCCTGGTTATGCGTAACCTGCTGGCAAATGCCATCAAATTCAGCTCAGAGGGAGACGTTATCAGAGTGAGTGTTAAAGAGGTTTCTGAGAACATTGAGGTTTCAGTAATCGACGAAGGTGTAGGTATGAGCAACGAAGATCTGTTGAAGTTATTTAACGTTGAAACTCACTTTACAAAACCCGGAACCCGAAAAGAAAAAGGTGTCGGTATTGGCCTGATCATCACGAAAGAGTTTATTGAAAGCAACGGCGGTTCTATATGGGTAACCAGCGAATTAGGAAAGGGTTCTACATTTACGTTTTCAGTAAAAGGCAAACAAGAGGCTGTGATGGTGTAAGTGGTCGCCACCAGTAGAATAAAAAATCCGCATCATAATTAATACGATGCGGATTCTTACCAGGAAATCAATATTACTTAATAAGTATCATCCTTTAAGTTTCTTCAATTCACCTTCATAGAAAGAAAGATTTCTCTTTTGATCTTCCGGTATGTTTTTAATGGCTATCTCCCAATTCTTGATGGCATTCTTTTTATCATCAATAGCGGTATAACCACGGGCAAGACCTACATAGGTTGTAAACTTATCATCCGGATGCATTTGCCTGTTCAGTTTAAATACTTCAAATGCTTTTTCTTTTTTACCTGCTGCCTGAAGCGATCTTCCGTATTGATGTATATCCATCACCGATGCCGAAGGAAGTTTTATAGCTTTCGCCATCACTGTTTCTGCTTCAGTAGTTTTTCCGAGTGCATCAAGCACATTAGCTTTTGTCATCAGTGTTGCAAATTCTTCTTTACCTATAAAGGGCAAGCTAACTGCTGCTTCGGCCCATGTTAATCCTTCTTCAAGATTTACTTTATTCTGCACGCAGAATTGTGCGGCAGTCATCCAGTTTCTGTAATCAAAGCCTTGTGAATTTTTCAATTCTTCACGAATTCTGGTGAGATATAAATCATTTACAGAAGGCACACCAATTTTGAAAGTGATCTTTTTATTTTCCCATTGCAGATAGGCTTGCGTGCTTGTTGGCTTACGATCTTCAAAGCTATAAGTAAGCCACTCCGTATACGTTGCATCCTGCGGCTTTACATTTACGCGCAAGGCATCATCCTTCTGATCATAAAAGAAGCTGCCCCAGCTTGTAGAATTGTTAGAGAAGATCCATGTCCATGGTCCATCTTTATCTGTAGCGAGAAACAAACCGTACGTGCCAGCCTTTAATGGTTGACCTTCCACAGTTACATCATGCGAAAAAGTGATCGTCGTATTCTCATTCGCTCCGGCCCGCCATGGTGCTGCCTTTGATGAACCAAATCCCTGGTCGGTAAATCCGTAAGGAACAAGTTCGCCCCAGATGTGACCTGTTCTATCTTCGCCATTTGCACCGTGTACATCGGGACTACTATAATTAATAGTAACAGACACTGGCCCTATCCCTTGAGTAATACTCGACTTTTCATTGTCACCGCTGGGTGGTAGCGATAATTTTTGAGCGTGTGCAACGCATATCGCAAATAACAAGAGTGTAATTGATAAATATTTTTTCATAACTGTATGTGAATGGTTCAATGAATTTAACGGATTCACAAGCATGATAACATTACCCCAGAAGGGTGATTTTACCAGACGATTACAGCATCGGAAAATTTATGTGATCAAAGGCCAATCAAATCATCTGCACTCATTACAATTTTTCTATAATGAATTGATTTAGTTGAAAGAGATTTGAGAATTCTAACGCCTTAATTAAAGGCGCAATCCGACAGGAGAAGGAGCCAGCATGTTTAGTGATGCTGCGTTGATTTTTATATCAAAAAAATCTGATAAGCCTGAAGGCTCACCATCAACATGAAAGGCAATGGGTTCTTTAAGTTGAATGGAGATATTTTTTCCTTCAAATACTTCACAGTATTTTGAGTTATTAATTTTTCCAGTAAAGAAATCATACACAAAATCCATTCGGTATGGCGGCACTTTTTTTAACAGTGTAATATTCAAAAGCTGATC
>DATCRE010000654.1:0-5813 GCA_036569145.1 Cyclobacteriaceae bacterium | reverse complement strand
AAAGGTATGTTCACTACCCGTGATATCTTGTTTGATGTGGGCAAGGCAACAATCAAGCCTCAGTCATTCACTACCATTAACAAGATTGCTTCATTCATGAAAGAACATCCTGGTATTTCATTTAGTATTGAAGGTCATACCGATAGTGATGGCGATGCTTTATCGAACCAGCGCTTGTCAGAAGCACGTGCTGAATCTATCAAGCTGGCACTTATTAAATTCGGTATCCGCGATTACCGTTTGAAAACAAAAGGATGGGGTGAAGCCAAACCTATTGCCAGCAACCTGACAGTAGATGGAAAAACAACAAACCGACGCGTTGAATTTATAAGCCTGACCGGTACGCTTGAAGGTGGCTTGAAAGAACCTACATTTTAATCATTAACCTAACTGAATACAAAAAAGGGGCTGGAGTGTAAAACTTCAGTCCCTTTTTATTTGTAAGAGTTAAATCAGAATTTAATCGTTATATATTCAATCAATGAATTGAATCAGAAATGACAGTGAGGCGCTGCTGTGTGTAGTCAAGTGTTACTACTTTTAGAATCTCACCTTTATCTACAGTAATGATTAATTCCTTTTCAAATCGTGAGTCATAGGCAACATCTTCATACATTGTCATGTTGCCTTGCGGAATACGAAGCTTTCCTGAAAACCAACTAGCCAGAACCAGCTTATTTTTACTTCGTGGAAAGAGAGTATTTATGGTGTACTTCCTCAATCTCTTTCCAAAAAGCACGAAGCGTTTTTTATATTCGCCTTCAATACTCTTAAGAAATAACTGATTGTTCTTAATTACCCAGTAGGCAACATAGCCACGCCTGCATTCATTGGTATACGAAAACTCAGGACGTTTTTTACGTGAAGTAATCCAATACAATTCCAGGGGATTGGTATAGAGATCTGAATACTCATCACCACTGAATAAAATCTTATCAGGAACCTGTGCTGACATAGTTTTGATCTTTCGTTAGAAACGGTGAAGGTTTTTCCTATGCAACATAGACGAAGAGATATGCTCGTCAAAGTAAATAGCTGTAGTTTAAATATTCATTCTACAAATTACTTCAAGCGACGTTATTCTGGCAATTACATAACGTGAAGAAATGTCTTCAACAAAATGTTCTAAACCAACTCATTAACCATTCACAGATAATATTGGGTATCTTAACTTCAATTTCAACTAAACAAGATTGATTACCAGATGAAGCGCATCTATTTGTGATCAACTTCATTATTGCTGAAATGCTTTTCAAGTGTTCTTTTTACACATTGACATGTATGAATATTATATAATTAAAACAGTATGGCTTATCATCCGATTAATCTGGCATTACGATTTCTTCTTGAGCTACTCGTATTATTTACATCAGGATATTGGGCATGGAAAACCCAGACAGGCATGGAGAAATATATTTTAGTAATTGTTCTTCCAATAACAATTGCCACGTTATGGGGTATATTCGCTGTACCTAACGATCCAAGTCGTTCTGGAAAAACTGTTGTTGCTGTTCCAGGAATGATCAGGCTCATACTTGAATTTGTTGTCTTTGGATCAGGAATCTGGTTTATGTTTAAAAGCATGAACCCAATAATATACAGTGTCATCTTTGCAAGCATAATCATATTTCACTACGCTATATCATACAAAAGAATCATATGGCTGTTAAAGCAATAAGGAGAATCTTAATAAAGATCTATCGGCCAATGACTAATGACTGTCATAAAAAAGAAAAATGCCAAAGTCGAAACATTTGAATTTATTAAACGTTTCATTAGCTTTGTAATACAAAGTACTTTCAATGAAAGAGAAAATACCTTCCCCGCTGGAAACGCTTACAGAGATAAAACAGCTCATGGAACGTTCTTCGAGATTCATCTCACTCAGCGGACTATCAGGCGTATTCGCTGGCGTCTACGCCCTGGCAGGCGCATACGCTGCATATCACTATCTTAATCTTGATGGACTCGGTTATTTCTCAGGAGAGAAATTCATTGGAAGTCGTAGCCTCAACTTTCCTTTTCTCATTATCGATGCTTTAATTGTTCTTATTCTTGCCATCGGCACGGGAATATTTCTAACTACCAGGAAAGCTAAAAAAGATGGCAATTCCATTTTTGACAATACAGCACGTAAACTTCTTATCAACCTTAGCATTCCATTGGTAACAGGCGGACTATTCTGTGTTATACTGATCTATCACGAAGCGCTGATCTATATACCACCATCCACGCTAGTGTTCTATGGTCTATCGCTGGTGCATGCCAGCAGTTACACACGACATGATATACGATTACTTGGTCTTGCTGAAATTGTCCTGGGATTAGTCGCACTGATCATCATTGGCTATGGACTTTTCTTCTGGGCTTTAGGCTTTGGTGTGCTGCACATTATTTACGGCACCTACATGTATTATAAATACGAAGCGTGAAAAAGTTACTGGTAGATTTTAATAAAGCATTCGAAAGTAAAGTACGATTAGGCATCATGTCAGTTTTGATGGTTAATGATAGCGCTGACTTTAATACATTGAAAGAACTCCTTAATCTTTCAGACGGAAACCTGGCGAGTCATATTAAGGCACTTGAAGAACTAAATTATATCATAGTGGAAAAACAGTTCATAGGCAAAAAACCAAACACAACCTACAGCGCTACCAAAGAAGGAAAGAAAGCTTTTAACACACATCTTAAAGCACTCGAAAATTTAATTAACAACCAAAGCAAATAAAAAATTTTATAAAAACACTTTGCAATACAAAGTACTTTTAAACTACAAACTATGGAAACTACATCACCTGACCCCGCTCCCCGATACAAACACAAACCTGTATCTGACTTCATACCCGAACCCGCTCTTTTTCTTACGGGTTATTGCATGCTACTCGTATCGTTTCTCATCTATGGATTAGTTGAGTATACTGATAGTCATGACAATCTCTTTATAATTTTTTGGCTGCATTATTTCATAGGTATACTTTATACCGTTCTTCTGATTGCAGTTGGTGCCATCGGCATACGAAAGAGTTGGAAGAAAGAAAACATCGACAGGACTGCTATCGCTATTAATTTATTTCTGATCAGCGCTTATGCATTAAATCGCGAATTACCTGTCTTTGAAAAATCAACAGATTGGTTTTGTGTGTATCTGTTAGTTTCATCAATCACACTCCTTAGTTACCGCTATTTTGAAAAGTTACCAACATGGATTAATAATCTTCAACACATATTGCTGGGGAGTGCCGTCATTCTTTACATTTATCTCGCGCTGTATGCTTCCAACTATTATATTTTTGGCGCCATTGGCATCCTGGGACTGGGTATTGGTGCTCACATACTAGTTCCGTTGTTTCTGGTTATGGTCTGTATTTTTCTTTTCATTCATAACAGGAATAGTGCAAAAGCTTATGTTTGGTTTAGCTCTGGAATTACTCTAACCATTGGCATACTTGCTATGTTTATCGTAGAATGGAATTCGAGGGTTTCAAAGATAGAAACAGAGGCTAATCAATCTGTTATGTATGGTCAAACTGAACTTCCAATTTGGGTAACGCTTGCCAAAAACTTAAAGAGTGACTGGATAACAGAACGAATTTTAAAAGCTGATCTTGTATATTCTACCGCTGGTGATTTTTTTGGTGAATGGAGATTTATGCCAAAAAGTATTTCATGGGATGAGGTAAGAAGACATGACCCACTGGTTTATATCGCGAGCAAATTTTCGAAATGCTCATTATCTGACGAAGACAGAGTTAAGATACTTAAAGCTATTTCCAATGGCAGACATATTGCCAATGAGCGATTATGGGATGGCGATAATCTGACAACATCATACGTAGTTTCTGATGTTGATATCTATACTGATCTTCGTATTGCTTATACGGAGCAATATCTTAACGTAAGAAACAATAGCGCCAAAGGAGGTTGGCGAGGTAACAGAGAAGAAGCTATTTATACATTTTATTTACCGGAAGGATCTGTTGTAACATCGCTCTCGTTATGGATTGGTGGCAATGAACAAAAAGGAATTCTTACTTCTAAACAAAAAGCAACAACGGCTTATAAAACAATTGTTGGTATTGAACAACGCGACCCTTCCGTTATTCACTGGCAGGAAGGTAACACCGTAACAGTTCGTGTGTTTCCATGTACAACACTGGAAGAACGAAAATTTAAAATTGGCATTACCTCTCCCCTGCAGGAAATAGATAATAAAATAGTATACAAAAATATAATCTTTGATGGCCCTAGCACAGACGAAGCCAAAGAGACAAGACGAATCCGGTTTATTGGTTCTAACAAGAACATTTTTCCTGGTGACCTTTTTGAGAGAGATAAAAACGGTGATTATATTACAGAACAACCCTACGATCGTGATTTCGAATTGAAATATAATGCAGCGCCGATTACACCAAATCAATTCTCTTTTGATGGCTTCACATATTCACTGGCTAAAATAACAGTTAACAATCAACCAGCAACCTTTAGCAATATTTATCTCGACATCAACAATAGCTGGAGTAAAGAGGAATTAAATGATCTAAAACCTCTTCTTGAAAAACATTCTGTATATGTTTATCCAGAGGAGAGGTTTATAAAACTAGATAGTGAAAACTGGTCTGATATTACCAATGAACTATTGACACAAAACTTCTCATTATTTCCATTTCATCATATTAAAGATTTATCGCAGTCACTTGTTATTACAAAAGGAAAAATCTTATCTCCTCACCTGAGCGATTTTAGCGACAGCAAATTTGCAGAGCAAGTAAACAAATTCTTTTCAGAAAGCGCTAAAGTTAAAGTATTCAATTTAGGAGACAGCTCGTCAACCTACATCAATTCCTTTAAAGAGTTAAGAGGACTGGAGTTTGCTAAAGGAAATACAGCCGATGTATTAAAAATGATTTATTCCAATTCATTTCCTTCATCAGATGAATCGGATGAAAAAATCATTATTCACGATGCAAATCTTGTGATCAGCAAAACAAAATATGATTCCATTGCTCCTGCTAACAATGCACCTGATCACCTTGCAAGACTTTTTGCTTATAATGACATTATGCGTAAAGCAGGTTCTCACTATTTTAATCACGATTTTATAAATGACGACCTCGTAGATGAAGCTACCACAGCTTATGTTGTTTCTCCCGTATCGAGTCTAATTGTTTTAGAAACCCAGGAAGATTATAAGAGATTTAATATACAGGACAAGGAGAACAGTCTTAAAAATGCTTCGAAGCAATCATCAGGGGCAGTGCCCGAACCTCATGAGTGGGCATTGATCATTCTTCTGGCACTGTTCATTCTGTATTTAAAATTCAAGTCCTGATATAGCGATAGATCAGCATTTACAATCACGTATGAAAACAATTCACATTCTTCATTACAGAACAGAATCCTTATTGATCAGAGTAAGAAATTATGTGCAAGAAAATGTTAATTCATTTCTTGTTCCCAACATAGTTATTATTCTTATGGGTTGTTGTATTGCTTTTCCTTTATCATTTATAACCAAAAGCAATGTACTGATTGGCTTTGTTATTTTTCCATACGCGTTGTTCTATACTAAAAAGCAAAGGGTCAATTATTTTTACTTGAGCTGTGCAGTATTGCTTGAAGTTCTTACGTATGCGTATCACCTCCGGATATTCTACTTTTTTGCTATAGCGTTTTTAATGTTGTTTATTATGGAGTTATTCATTGGCGAGATTAATAAATTAATTCTGTTCTTGCTCGCCTTTATGTCTCCGTTCTTTGAGCAGATATCTGTTATACTGGGTTTTCCTATTCGGTTAAAACTTAGTATGCTA
>DATCRE010000653.1:0-2393 GCA_036569145.1 Cyclobacteriaceae bacterium | reverse complement strand
CAAAACAGAAGAAGTAGATTTTTTTTCATTTGCATTGTATTAGAAAGGTTCGAATACATATTTTAATTGCTTGGGTCCTGTCTTGGTATCATCGCGGTTAATAATCAACACCATCTTGCGAAGTGTTAATGTTTCAATGATGTAAGGCTCATCAGGACTTGTCTCAGGTTTTAGTAGCAATACCTTGTCGGCGTTTTGAATTTCCCACGCACCAGCATCCTCAAGTCCGGTAGAATTGAAGCGATCATAATTACCTTTTGCTATTTTATCATCAGGAAGTGTTAATGTCATTTTGTACTTGCTAACATCTTGCGTAAGCTTTACATCATCTTCATAGACTTCAAGGAGCTGCCATCCTGTGGCGAGGATACAGAATTTAGTCGGGCAGTCCGGAATGTTTTCTGTGCAGGATGATCCTGTGATCAGAAGTAAGATTGGAATGATGGAGTAATACAAAAATCGCATAACGAATATCTTATTGTTTCTTTAGCTTAGTAATAAATACATCAGTGTTATTTTTGATTTCGAGAATATACAAACCTGTTGCTAATGACTGACTCTCGATTGTGGTACTTCCCGGCGGAATACTCGAATTGAAAAGTGTGCGTCCAAGCTGATCAGATATTTTTGTATCAACAGAAATTCCGGAATTGTTTTCAATCGTTAAATGATCGCCAATAGGATTGGGATAGATCTTAACCGTTTTACTTAAAGGCTCTACAGCCGTAATAAGATTTATGAATTCGTCTGATGTAGTGGTGCATCCGTTAACAGTTACATCTACCGTGTAATCACCATATTCAAAAATGTTAAATGCAAGAGACTGACTTGTTGCACCTGTAATAGCAGTTTCATTGTAGTTCCATTGATAACTATCACCTGCAGATGAAACCAGGTTATTGCCTTGTGGTGTAATAACGGCCGCTGGATATGGATTAACGGTAACAGTTACCGTAGCTGATGTGCTCTGACATCCATTCGTATCAAATACAGTAACGAAGTAATCATCAGCTGTACTAACATCTATTGAGTTGGATGTGCTGCCATTAGACCAACTGTAACTTTCAAAACCCGCGGGAACACTCATGTTTATCGTTTCACTTCCGCATAGATTAACCAGGCTTGTATCGGTAACTGTAGGAGTAAACGTGATGATTGGTTTGGCAAGTGGTTTAATTTCTGCTTTTACTGCTGCACGTGTACTTTCGCATCCCGCAATGCTAATGTTGACATAGAACGTTGTTGTGGTGCTGATAATGGCTGTTGTATAAGTACTGTTGACTTCACCAACAATGAGTCCGTTTACAGGTGCGTCATACCACCGATACTGACCGTTGCTGGCGCCGGAAGCCTGGAGTACAAATGATGTGGGATTACAATCCGAATCATCGGTAGTAGTAGGAGGTGATGGTATCGCATTAATAAATAATCCTTCATCATTGCTGATAACAGTAATGGCAAGATCTCCGCTTATCTTGCAACGGTATCTTCCTTCTCCAAAATTGCCTGTGGTATTCACCGATAAACTTTTTGTTGCACTGCCTGTATAACCACTGCCATCAGCAATGTCTGCATAGACTCCGGTGTTAGGACTGAATTGCCATTGATAAGTAATGTTGGTTGTACCTGTTGCATCAACATTAAAATTAGCTGTAGCACCTTCACAGAGAGAAACGTCTGCAGGTTGTTTGGTTATGGTGATAACCGGACCTGATGCAATTTTATTTTCAAATACCATCAAGCCAGTAGAGCTCGCTGTATAAGGATCGCCTACAATCAAGATGTCGGGTTTTTGATCAAGATTAATATCAGCAATCGCCACAGCTTGCGGATTGCGTGAGACCGACAATGCATAATTCACAACAGCATTAAAACTAATGTTTGATGATGTACTCTTATTTTGAAAAACACTAAACGAACCTGGTCCCGGATTAGGCCTATGGATTACTACGATTTCTGCTAAACCATCACCATCCAAATCCTGTGAAGCAATGTTGTAGCCTTTGTTTACACAAGGCAAATCAACATTGGTTGCAAAGCTGATCGTGCCAACGGTACTTGTATTTCTGTAGACTGAAACAAAGGCGGAATTGAAAAATGTTATTGCTAAATCAATTTTACCATCACCATCAAAATCATTGGCTGTTATACCATAAGGTTGATCTGCTGTAGTAGTGCTTGTGCCTGAAGAAAAAGAACTGGTTTTAAATGAACCATAAAGTTTCAGGTTTTGATAAACTGTAAAGTTATCAGTGCTTGGTGTAACGGTTGCAATATCATCATAGCCATCGTTATCAAAATCAGCCGCTACAATGCCACCATAGTTGGCAGGCTTTACCAGGTTGACAGCATTTGTGTTGAAAGTTGACAGGTATCCGTTATTAACAAAAGCT